>NZ_JBCPGA010000004.1:0-142306 GCF_040914135.1 Ruminococcus sp. RTP21204st1_B2_RTP21204_210225
TCTTTGACATAAAATAACCCCCTTTAGAGTTACACCATTTTATTATTTCATGTGTCTACTCTAAGGGGATTATATCATTAAACATATCGTCCATTTTTTATGTGATATTCTATTTTTAACACTCCATATCATGGATAAGTCCGCAGTTTCGCATGGAGATAGTTCCGTTATTGCCTGTTATATAATGGTCAAGAACTGTCACACCTAAACATCTCATATATCTCATGACCTCACGGGTGAGAGTAACGTCCTCCTGAGAGGGGGTGTTGGGTGAGTCAGGGTGATTGTGGGCAAGGATAACAATATCAGTGCCGCTGTTGAGAACGGCTTTTGTAAGCTCACGAAAATCAACAGGGGTAAATCTCGCACCGCCTGCGGATATGTCTGTTACACTCTTTATGTGAAAGCCAGAGTCGATACAAATTACCTTGAACTTCTCCTGCTTTTCGTTTCTGAAACAGTTGTTTACAAAACTCAGCGCCGCAGATATGTTTCTAATGTCTATCCTGCTGTCTGTGACAGTGGAGCAGTAGTTTATAAGCTCTCTGAAAAATAAAAGTGAGTTTGCAGAGCTTTCGCCCATGTCCTTTACCGAAGAAAGCTCCTCCACAGAAGCGTTAAGAACGCTGTTTAAGCTTCCGAACTTTTTTATAAGCTCGTGCGCAATATCATTGGTGTTCTTTCTCGGCACAATGTAAAATAAAAGCATTTCAAGTATCTCATGCTCGGAAAAGCCCTTGAAATTTCCCGATTCTTTGAAACGCTTCCTCATTCTCTCTCTGTGACCACCATGGTCTGCTTGACTGCTCATTTTATCACCTCTTATACAAGTATAAAATATCCGCACTTTTTTGTCAATAAAAAACCATTGTGACTTTATTCTTTACAGATAATTTCAGCAAGAGGGTAAGCTAATAATATTTAGAAAATTTTATTAATAAATCACAAATAGCGTAAAATGCTAAAAAAACCTTCAGAAATATCAAAAGTGTCTGTGCGAAATGACGTTGAAAAAGGTTGTTTTTTTATGATATAATGAAATGGTAACTATTATATTATGGAGATGTTTTTATGACAGACCTGACGGTGGGAAAACCGTGGACAGTGCTGTGGAAATTTTCCCTGCCTATGTTCGTGAGCGTGATATTTCAGCAGATGTATTCCATTTTTGACAGTATCATAGCAGGAAAATTCGCAGGCGAGGACGCTCTTGCGGCAGTTGGTGCGTCTTATCCTATAACAATGATATTTATGGCGTTTGCAGTGGGAAGCAATGTTGGCTGTTGTGTGGTGATATCTCAATTCTTTGGTGGAAAAGAGTTCTCAAAGGTAAAAACTGCGTCAACTACTACTATAATTTCATGTACGATACTTGCGACAGTTCTGACAGTTTTTGGACTTGCGTTCTCTACTCCTCTTATGAGAATGATAAACACGCCTGATAACATTTTCCGTGACGGTGAGCTTTATCTGAAGATCTATATCGCAGGTCTTATCTTCCTGTTTCTTTATAACGTGGGTACAGGTATTTATAACGCAATGGGCGACTCGAAAACACCATTGTATCTCCTTATCGGCTCATCAGTTGGAAACGTTGTTCTCGACTATGTGTTCGTGAAGTTCTTTAAATGGGGTGTGGCAGGCGTTGCATGGGCTACTTTTATCGCTCAGGGAGTGGCTTGCGTGTTCTCACTGCTTATTTTGGTGAAGAAAACCGCAGAAATTAAAACAGAGGATAAACCACTGCTGTTTTCAGGAAAAATACTTAAAAAGATAACCCTTTATTCTATACCTAGTATTTTACAGCAGAGTTTTATCTCAGTGGGAAATATCTTTGTGCAGTATCTTGTAAACAGCTTCGGCTCGTCTTGTATCGCAGGATATTCTTCTGCAATAAAGCTAAATACCTTTGCTATAACAAGCTTTACAACGCTTTCAAACGGGCTTTCAAGCTTTGTTGCACAGAATTACGGTGCAGGCAGGAACGATAGGATAAAAAGCGGATATAAAGCAGGACTTGTTATCTCAGCTATCGTGGCAGTGCCTTTTATACTCTGCTTTTTCTGTATGCCAAAAACCATGATAAATCTGTTTCTTGACGACGGCGGAACAAAAGCCGTTGAGATAGGCACAACATTTTTGAGAATAATATCGCCTTTCTATGTGTTTGTGGGCATAAAAATAATGTCAGACGGAGCATTGAGAGGTAAGGGTGCAATGCAGTATTTTATGATATCAACTTTTACGGACTTGATACTCAGAGTAGTGCTTGCGTTCGTGTTGGCAAGACCATATGGGTCAACGGGAATATGGCTGTCATGGCCGATAGGTTGGCTTGTGTCAACAGTGCTGTCAGTGGTGTTTGCGAGAGTGAAAGTGATGAAAAACGAATTGAATGAGGAATGAGGAGTGAGGAATTGGCAAAGCCAACCTAACAAATCACAAGTAATAAGTAAAATAAAGAGTCGAGCGCAGTGATTCTGCGGCATAACAAACCATGGCGTAAACCTTGGCTAAAACAACGTAACTTCGATTAGCAAAGACTAAATTAAAAAAAAGTTCTCAATAATGATGTTGACAAGTTTAATTAAATGTTGTATGATTATAAGAATAATAAATTAAGAATTCAAAATGTTTGCGGGAGGTTAATTTATGCTGGATACTAATGTAAACAATAAGTTTGGTAAAGAGGGTCTTACCTTTGATGACGTTCTCCTTATCCCAGGCGAGTCGGATTGTACACCTGATATGGTGGATATCCATACACACCTTACTAAGGATATAGTCCTCAATACACCTATAATGACATCTGCTATGGATACAGTCACAGAGTCAAAAATGGCTATCGCTATCGCAAGAGAGGGCGGTATCGGTATTATCCATAAGAATATGACTATTGCTCAGCAGGCAGAAGAGGTGGATAAGGTAAAGCGTTCTGAAAACGGCGTTATCGTTAATCCTTTCTCTCTTACAGCCGATAAAACTGTTGCTGAAGCTGATAAGCTCATGGGCAAGTATAAGATCTCCGGCGTGCCTATAGTCGATGAGGAAGGCAAGCTCGAGGGTATCCTCACTAACAGAGATCTTAGATTTATCACTGATTTTGAAAATATCAAGATCGGTGACGTTATGACTAAGGAAAACCTCGTTACTGCTCCTGTTGATACGGATCTTGAAGGCGCTCAGAAGATACTTATGAAGCATAAGATCGAGAAGCTTCCTCTTGTTGATGCAAACGGCGTTCTTAAGGGTCTTATCACTATCAAGGATATTGAAAAGGCTGTTCAGTATCCAAATTCCGCAAGAGATAAAAAGGGCAGACTTCTTTGCGGTGCTACTATCGGCATGACTAACGATATTCTTGAAAGAGTTGCCGCTCTCGTTGAAGCTCAGGTAGACGTCCTCGTTCTTGACTCTGCTCACGGCCATTCTATGAACGTTATAAATTGTCTTAAAAAAGTTAAGGCCGCTTTCCCTGATACACCGGTTATTGCAGGTAATATCGCTACTGCTGAAGCCGCCAGAGCGCTCTGCGAAGCAGGTGCTGACGCTATAAAGGTCGGTATCGGCCCTGGTTCTATCTGTACTACCCGTGTAGTCGCTGGTATAGGTGTTCCTCAGGTCACTGCAGTTTATGACGCTGCTTGCGCTGCTGCTGAGTATGGCATTCCTGTTATTGCTGACGGCGGTATCAAGTATTCAGGCGATATCGTTAAGGCTCTTGCTGCCGGTGCAAACGTTGTAATGCTTGGTTCACTCCTCGCAGGCTGTGACGAAGCTCCAGGCGAAACTGAGATCTATCAGGGCAGACAGTTCAAGGTATACAGAGGCATGGGTTCTCTTGCCGCTATGAATAAAGGCTCAAAGGACAGATATTTCCAGACAAACTCAAAGAAGCTCGTTCCAGAGGGCGTTGAGGGTCGTGTGGCTTATAAGGGTCCAGTTTCAGATACTATCTTCCAGCTCGTTGGCGGTATCCGTTCAGGTATGGGCTATTGCGGTTGTCATACTATTGCAGAGCTTGGCGAAAAGGCTAAGTTCATCAGGATAACAGGCGCAGGTCTTAAGGAGTCACACCCACACGATATTTATATCACAAAGGAAGCTCCAAACTATTCCGCAGGTATCTAATAGAATTTATATACAAAAAAAGAGCAGAGATCTCGTTTCTCTGCTCTTTTTGTATTATTTTGTATGGGAAAACAGCGTTCGCCCACAGTTTCAAGTTTTTTTCTGAAAAAACTACTCCATAAATTCTCCCAAAAGACCACTTGCAATTGCTACAGTTTCAGGACATGGACGCTTCTGATAGTATTCTTTTGTGCGCTTTGCAGGGTCAGGGTCACTAGGTCCGCTCAGACCGAGAAGCTCACGGCAGATGATAGTGTCAGAGCCAAGCTCTTCCTTGAAACGCTTTGCAAAAAGCTGAACACGCTCATAATCCTTGCCCTTTGCAGCCCTGTCACTGCCTATGGTGTTGCCAAATTTCAATCCAAGCACCATGACTGCACCTGTAAATGCTCCGCAGACCTCTCTCATTCTGCCTATTCCGCCGCCAAAGCCCGAAGCTATCTTGTATGCAGTTTCGCTGTCAAGGCCGATATCCTCAGCCCATGCGCCTACTACCGCCTGTGAACAGTTGTAGCCCTCCATGAAAAGAGCTTTTGCTGCCGCTGCTTTTTCCTTATTCATTTAAAAAGAACTCCTTTTTTGTCATATATTGATCTTCATTATAGCACAGCTTTAAGTTTTTTTCAAGACGTATTATTGGTTAGTATAGTCTACGTCAAATTGCATAAAATTTTGCCATAAAATTTTGCAATATTTTTATATTGTTAGACAAAACTAACCTATTGACAAATGTACACTAATGTGGTATACTTTAATCACAGCAAGGGAAAAGCTGCAAAGAATAACGCAGATAAGCGAAAACGCTGGTCTGTGGAAAAGTAAAAAATGATATTAAAATAAGGAGGACAAAGATTATGTCAAAGTTTGTATGTTCAGTATGCGGTTACGTTTATGAGGGCGAGGCTGCTCCAAAGGAGTGTCCTATCTGCCACGCACCAGCAGAAAAGTTCAATAAAGTAGAAGAAACAGCTATCACATGGGCTGACGAGCATAAGGTAGGCGTTGCAGAGGGTCTTGATGAGGAAGTTGTTGCAGGTCTTAGAGAGAACTTCAACGGCGAGTGCTCTGAGGTAGGTATGTATCTTGCAATGGCAAGAGTTGCTTACAGAGAAGGCTATCCTGAGGTAGGTATGTACTATGAGAAGGCAGCTTACGAAGAGGCTGAGCACGCTGCTAAGTTCGCAGAGCTTCTGGGCGAGGTAGTAACACCTTCTACAAAGAAAAATCTCGAGATGAGATATATGGCTGAGAATGGTGCTTGTGAGGGCAAGATGAAGCTTGCTAAGAGAGCAAAGGAACTTGGCTATGACGCTATCCATGACACAGTTCATGAAATGGCTAAGGACGAAGCAAGACATGGATGCGGCTTCAAGGGTCTGCTTGACAGATATTTCGCTAACAAGTAATTTATCTTAAAATAGTATAAATTAAAGATTACGACGAATTTTTCCCGAAAAAGGCGGAGGTATTTGAAAAAATACTTCTGTCTTTTTGTTTTATAAAGCCGTTATAAAAGCTCAAATCTATTGCAAATGACGTAAAACTGTGGTATAATATTTTAGTATGATAAAATAATGCTTTAGGAGATGATAGTGTGATAGAAACACTGGCGGCGGAAACTGCGACCTTGCAGAACGTTTATGCCCCCTTGCCTTTCAAGGTGCATATGATATTCTGCGTTATCGCTACGCTTTTATATATAACTCAGTTCATAAGGAAAGGCTCTTATCATTATCTTACATTAATGATAGCTATCGACCTTACTATAGTTACTCAGTTTACCACAAAAAGCTTTGTTATCGGTATGCTTTTCGGTGCAGAGGTAGCGCTTCTTGCGGCAACAGCTTTTATTTCCCATAGGTTTGCTAAAAAGCAGAAAGCTTTGGAGAATGCCGGGGAAAAGTCGGAAACTGCTCAAAAGGAAGATGAAGAATGAAAATAGTTATACTTGACTCTGAAACAGTTTCAAGAAACGATGTGTCACTGGAGGGTATAACAGTCCTTGGTGAAAGCATTGTTTATGGTTTTACACCAAATGAACAGGTCGCAGAAAAGATAGGCGACGCTGACGCTGTTATATGTAACAAGTGCCTCATAACAGAGGCGGTATTCTCAAAGTGCAAAAACCTGAAATACGTCGGTCTTTTTGCAACGGGATATAATAATGTTGACCTCTCCGCCGCAGACAGGCATGACGCGGTGGTCTGCAATGTGCCTGCATATTCTACAAACGCAGTTGCTCAGCATACTTTTGCACTTATCCTCAACTATTTCAGCAAGATAAGAGAATATGCCGAGAAAGTTGATGAGGGCGGCTGGGTGAATTATAAGCTGTTTTCATATTTTGGTATCCCTACCTATGAGCTTGCAGGAAAAACCATTGGTATAGTAGGCTATGGCGACATAGGAAAGAAAGTTGCTGAGATAGCAAGAGCGTTCGGCATGAAGGTCATCACCTTTACACGCTCACCACAGAAAATAACTGACGGCACGCCTGCGGTAAGCCTTGAAGAACTTCTAAAGAACTCTGATATAGTGACGCTCCATTGTCCTCTTACAAAGGATAATGAGAAAATGATAAATGCCGAAAGCCTTGGCATGATGAAAAAGTCAGCATTTTTCGTCAACACTGCAAGAGGCGGTCTTGTGGACGAAAAGGCTCTTGCTGAGGCTCTTGAAAATGGCGATATCGCAGGGGCAGGAATTGATGTTCTCACAAACGAGCCAATGGATGAAGACTGCCCTCTCAGAAACGCAAAGAACTGCACTGTTACCCCACATATAGCGTGGGCGCCAAAGCAGACGAGAGAAAGGCTTCTTGAAACTGTTGCGCAGAACTTGAAAATGTGGATAGAGGGTACGCCACAGAATGTTGTCAACGGAAAATAACAATAAGGACATGATGAAAATGATAGATATGACAAAAAAGAAAAGAGTTGTGGTAAAGGTAGGAACTTCTACTCTTACTCACAGCACAGGGCTTTTGAACATACGCCGTGTGGAACAGCTCGTTAAAACTCTTGCCGATCTGCAAAATGCAGGACATGAGATAATCCTTGTATCAAGCGGTGCGGTGGGCCTTGGCAGAGCAAAGCTTGGCATAAAGGAAAGACCCAAGGACACTCCCACAAGACAGGCTTGTGCGGCGGTGGGTCAGTGTGAGCTTATGTATCTTTACGATAATCTTTTCTCTGAATACAGCCTTAATGTGGCTCAGCTTCTGCTTACAAAGTATATTCTTCTTGAGGACAGACGCATAAATGTGCAGAACGCCCTTAACCGCATTATAGAGCTTGGTTCTATCCCTATTGTGAACGAGAACGATACGGTGTCTATTGATGAGCTGGAGCTTGAAATGGGCGAGAACGATTCTCTTGCGGCAAATGTTGCGGTGCTTGCTAATGCAGATCTGCTTATAATAATGTCTGATATCGAGGGACTTTTTGACAAAGACCCTCATAAGTATGATGACGCTGAGCTTATTCCTGTTGTGCCTGAGATAACGGAGGAGATAAAGGCTATTGCAGGGGGTGCAGGTTCTTCACTTGGCACAGGCGGAATGGCGACAAAGATAAAAGCCGCTGAGATATGCAAAAATGGCGGAATAGATCTTATAATAATGAATGGCAGAGATCCAAGACATTTGTATAAGGTATTTGAAAATAAACCTATAGGAACACTTTTTACAGCTAACGGGGAGGTATAGTAAAAATGAGTTACATCGATATTTTGGGACAGAAAGCAAAAGCTTGCAAAAAGGATATCGCCTTCGCTTCAACAACACAGAAAAATGATGCACTTCTTGAGATCGCACATATCCTGAGAGTTTGCAAGGACGATATTATCGAAGCAAACAAGGTTGACCTTGAAAACGGCAGAATGAGAAAAATGTCTGAGGCTATGCTTGACAGACTTGCACTCAATGACAGCCGTATAGAGGGCATGGCAAAGGCTTGCGAAGAGCTTGCACAGCTTGACGACCCTGTGGGCGAGGTAGTTTCAGGCTCAACAAGACCTAACGGCATGAAGATCGAGAAAGTAAGAGTGCCAATGGGCGTTATAGGCATTATTTTTGAAGCCAGACCTAACGTTACTGTAGACGGCGCTATACTTTGCCTTAAAAGTGGAAACGCTGTTATACTCAGGGGCGGAAAGGAAGCAATAAACTCAAACAAAATGCTTGCCGACCTAATGAGAAAGGCTGTCGAAAGGGCAGGCTTCAGTCCTGATATCATTCAGCTTGTGGAGGATACTGACAGAGGCATCGCTCTTGATATGATGAAAGCTAATGATTATATTGATGTCCTTATCCCAAGGGGAGGCGCACAGCTTATAAAGGCTGTTGTACAGTCTGCCACTGTGCCTGTTATCGAGACCGGCACAGGAAACTGTCACGTTTATGTTGACGCAAGTGCGGATATAAAAATGGCTGTGAACATTGTTGATAACGGCAAGACCTCACGTCCGTCTGTATGCAACGCAGTTGAAAGCTGTCTTGTTCACAGGGATATCGCAGAGGATTTTCTCCCGAAGCTTAAAGAAAGACTTGACAAGCACCACGTTGAGATAAGAGGCTGTGAGCTTACAAGGCAGATACTTGGTCCTGAAAACGTTACTCCTGCTGATGATGACGATTATGCAACAGAGTTTCTTGACTATATAATCTCTATCAAGGTCGTTGACGACATGGCGGAAGCCCTTGAACATATCGACAGATTTTCTACAGGACATTCTGAGTGTATCGTAACAGAAAGCCTTTTTGCCGCACAGGAATTTCAAAAGCGTGTTGACTCAGCGGCAGTATATGTAAACTGCTCAACAAGATTTACAGACGGCGGAATGTTCGGTCTTGGTGCTGAGATAGGCATTTCCACTCAGAAGCTTCATGCAAGAGGTCCTATGGGTCTTAGAGAAATGACCACCACAAAGTATCTTATCTCAGGCAACGGACAGATAAGAGAATAGATATTAGTGAGGAATGAGGAGTGGGGAATGAAGGTATCGCCTGCGGCGATGATTTCTCTGTAGGGGCGACCTTTGGTCGCCTGTCTGCTCTGATACTTTGATATATTATAAAAAAAGAGGTAATTATAATGATAAAAGCTATGAATATTTCTTATGAGATAGGCGATAAGCTTTATCTCAACATCACAAACAAGTGCCCATGCAACTGCACATTCTGTATTCGTCACAACGGTGATGGTGCTTATGGCTCTGACCCACTGTGGCTGGAACATCAGCCTACTGCCGAAGAGGTAATAGACAACATCAAAAAGCGTGACCTTGACAGCTACAAGGAAATTATTTTCTGCGGTTATGGCGAGCCTACCTGTGAGCTTGAAATACTCAAAGAAACTGCAAAGTATATAAAATCTGTTACAAAGACACCTATAAGGATCAACACAAATGGTCTTAGCGACCTTATCAACAAGCGTGAAACTCCTGCTGAGTTCAAGGGACTTGTTGATATAATCTCAATAAGTCTTAACGCTTCTGACGCAAAGGCTTATGACGAGATAACAAGACCCTCATTCAAGGGCGTGAACTGCTTTGAAGAAATGCTCTCTTTTGCAAAGAGAGTGAAAGAGTTCGTGCCGGAGGTAATGCTCACTGTGGTTGATATAATCGGCGAAGAGGAGATAAAAAAATCTCAGGCAGTTGCTGACAGCGTGGGTATACATCTCAGAGTCAGAGAATATGTTGATTAATATTTTGTAAACAATATATTAAGTTTTATATTTGCTCAATATTCCGTTTTCAGCAAACATCTAAGTGATGTCGGAACAATAACCGAGTGCTGAAAACGGATATTTTTGTTCGATAATAAAAAGAAAGCTTGGTAGAAAAAATGGAAAAGGAAAAGATAAGACGTCTTGTTTTGCAGGCAGGACAGGGTGACAGAGCAGCTTTCGGCGAGCTTTACGAAGAAACGGGCAGGTCGGTATATTTTAACTGCCTGAAGCTTCTTGGAAATGCTCAGCAGGCGGAGGATATAACTCAGGACACTTTCATGAAAGCTCTTGTAAAGCTTGACAGCCTTAAAGAGCCTGAGAATTTCTCAGCGTGGGTAAACCGCATTGCCATAAACAACTGCAAAATGTATTTCAGGAAAAATCCCCGCACTGCGGAGGAGGAGTCGGAAAAGATAATCGACGATACGCCCGACAGCGAGCTTATCCCTGACGATTATGCCGACAGCGAAGAAAAACGCAGGATAATAATGAACATTATCGACACCGCTCTCACTGACGAACAGCGTCAGACAATAATACTTTACTATTTTGATATGATGAGCGTGGCTGAGATAGCAGAGATAATGGAATGTTCTGTTGGCACTGTCACTTCCCGTCTTAGCGCTGCAAGAAAGAAGATAAGGGAGGCGGTGCTTATTTACGAAAAGAAAAACAATGACAGGCTTCATGCTGTTATGCCTATACCTGTTCTGTCAAAGATATTTATGCAGGAATGTCAGCATTTGAAGCTGCCTGAATTATCCGTTTTCAGCAACACGGCAGCCGCCGAGGATATTGTTCCCGATAAAAATACTACAATAAGTAAATCGGGAGGAAAAGGTATGTTTTCAACAGTAAAAGCAAAAGTAATAGCAGGAGTAGTCGCATTGGCAGTAGTTGGCGGAGGTATCACAGGGGTGGTGCTTGCAAACAGAGATAAGACATCAGATGCTGATAAGCCAAACACAGCCGTTCAGACAGACGCACAGGGGGAAGTGAACGAGCAGGAGATAGAGGACAATCTAAACGAACTTGATGAAAATGCTGATAATGAAGATGATGCAAGCGGTACAAATTCAAACAGTGAGCTTGAAATGGCGGTTTACACTGTTTCTGACGAGATAAAAAATGCTGATCTTTCGTCAGGTCTTGTTCAGCTCAACGGTGACATCATGCAGGTGGGCGGATATATAAAGACATCTGATTTCTATGCAAAATATGCTGACGAATACAGTTTTGTATACTGCGACGGAGGTCACTATGAGGATAAAAAGGGCGAAATGCTCAATTATCGTGTAGGTGCAGACAACTATTTCGGCGGTGAATGGTGGGATAGCTATTACATGACCCTTATCCCAAAGGTCGAGCCGCAGGGGGATGAGATAACGGTATATGTTGCAAATCTCACAAACCCTGACGGACAGGTATCTCTTGCAGACAGCTATGTGGTATGGGCAGAGGAAACGCCTATGTCAAACGATATTTACACTCCTGCTTGGATACCGACCGGTATGCCAACAAGGCTTTGCTATGATGTCACAAGCACAAAGAAGCTCGATGAGATATATGACAACATAGATGATTATTCAGCACAATCAGTACAGGATATGCTTGCTTCTCAGGGCATCTCAAAGGGTGAGAACAGCATTTCAGGCAACTATCTTTCCTATGTTTACTCACAGGGCGATATGTCAATGAGCGGAACATACTGTGTGAACAGCGACACTGACCCTGACGTTTTCGTTGCATATGTTGCAGGTGAGAAAAATGCCGCAGGGCTTACACCTCTCTACAGATATCATTTTGCCTTCGATACAAATTCAAAAAAGCTTTATGAAAGCAGAATGTATCTTGCAGGTATGTTCTGAAAAACCTATCCCTCACATTTGTGGGGGATATTTTTTGCTCGTTGACAGGCATTTTGTTATGTGATATAATTATTTCGGCAATATTATAATAATAAGTATTAATTATATGTAAACTATATATGAAAATTTTGAATTTGCTCAACAAATCGTCTGCGTTTTGCATCTAACTAATGTCGGGACTGATAAAACAGCGGACGAGAAAACGGCAATTCGGAAAGAAAGAGCAGGTCAAAAACATGGAAAAAGATGATATCAAAAAGCTTGTATTGCAGGCGGCACAGGGAAACAAGGCGGCGTTCGGTGCGCTTTATGAAGAAACGGGCAGAACAGTGTATTTTAGCTGCCTGAAGCTTCTTGGCGACCCACAGCTTGCAGAGGATATCACTCAGGAAACTTATATTACAGCCCTTCAAAAGCTTGGCACTCTTGCACAGCCTGAGAATTTTCCAGCATGGGTAAACAGGATAGGGATAAATCTCTGCAAAATGCACTTTAGAAACAATTCCGCCCCTGAGGACAACTCAGAGGAGATAATAGAGGAGATCCCTGACGAGGGGCTTATCCCGGAGGAATATGTGAGCAATGACGCTAAAAGAAAGATAATAATGGATATTATCGACACTGTTCTCACAGAAGAGCAAAGGCGTTCGGTGATACTGTATTATTTCGATATGCTCACAGTGCCTGAGATAGCAGAGGTAATGAACTGCACCACAGGTACAGTAACTTCTCGCCTTAGTGCCGCAAGAAAAAAGATAAAGGAGGCGGTGCTTATATACGAGGAAAACAACAACGACAGACTTCATGCTGTCGTGCCTGTATTTATTCTTTCAAAGCTTCTTAATAAAGAGGCTTCAAACACCGTTCTTCCGAAACTTACCGTTTTCACAGGCTCAGCCTCAGCCGCTAATGCAGTTCCCGATAGCGTAACATCAACAAAAACTATATCGGGAGGAAAAGGAATGTTTTCAACAGTAAAAGCAAAGGTAATAGCAGGTGTGGTCGCAGTGGCAGTTGTGGGTGGAGGTATCACAGCGGCGGTAATGCTCAGTTCAAATAATAGTGATGACGATGATAATAATGATATTGTTGTTGCTTCTTCACAAAATGACAGCACAGCTTCAAAGGGCGATGAAGACGTGTCTGATACCGCTAACGATAACAAAGACAACAATCTATATTGGATAGACGGATTTAATGGCGGTACGCCGTCAGATACTTTGCCGCAGGATATTTTCGGCAGCAAAATATCAGTGCCTGTTGACCTTAGTGCCATAGACGGCGGCAATGCCAATATGAAAATGTACGGCGACGATATTGGCAGATCTAGTGATATTATGAGCGTTGATAAAATGATAGGTGAAAACAGTGACGTTGAGATAACCTTCGTTTCATCAGATGAGAGCCAAACAAACTACGACCTTACCAGTGCAAACCCATTTGACCGTGACGCAAGTGTGGCTGACATTCTCAAGGAAAACAGCTGGAGCATTACCATACCTTTAGAAGAGGCTGTGGATACCTCCGACTGGGAGTATGAAAGCTACGGCAACTACAGCAATAAAGAAGATCTTGATAAAATAATCGACAAAATGGGCTGCCCTACAAGCATTTATATGAACAGCGAATATGACGGCATGGACGATTATAAATGCTATACAATGTATTGGGAGAACGTTGACTATACAATTTCACTCGGCGTGGTGGAAACATATAGTAATTACGAAGAGTATGACGTAGTGCTTGATTACTTCTCGGTTTCCGATTTCACATACTACAGCAAAAACTATCCGCAGGAAGAAATACACGAAAAAGACGGAGAGGCTGTTTTCACATCTGAGTATACAGGCATAACAACACCGGGCGAGAGCACTGTAAACACTGATGAGAACAGAGTAAAGGTATATGATGACCTCAAGACCCTCGACCTTACTTCAGACGCTGCTCTGCCTAAGGATATAAGCGTTAGCTATAAGGGCATAGACCACGTTTTCACAGGCAATGAGCTTATTGATGATGTAAGAGCAGAAATGGCGGATACACCTGACGATGAATACGATTCTGCTCTTTGCTACGGAAAAACAAGCTCGACTGTGGATAATATCATCATCTTCGACTTCTGGCTCAACAGCGATCATACCCTCCATAAGATAAGAATGAGTTTCACCACCGAAAGCGACTGCTCAATATTCGGTATAACAAAAAATTCAACTCCTGAGGAGATGGCTGCGATTCTCGGCACACCTGAGGTCAGCGACAGAAACGGCAAAGATCAGTTTCTTGATTGGAAGAGCGATTCCATGAGCGTGAACGCATATTACTATGACGGCGTTTTGCAGTCTATACAGGCTTACTTTGAAAACTAGGCGGCTTTTATTTGACAACATAAGCGGTATGTGCTATAATATTTTATATTAATGCTTTACTATGATAAAATATAGAGAGGATAATGTAAAATGAGCGAAAAGCTTTGGAGAAAAAACCTTATAAATATAGAGCCATACGTTGCAGGGGAACAGCCTAAAAACGATAAGATAATAAAGCTCAATGCAAATGAAAACCCTTATCCGCCGTCACCAAAGGTAAAGGCAATATTGGAGGGGAAAACTATTGCAGAGCTTAGAAAATACCCTAGTGCTGATGCTTCTGCACTGAGAACGGCGCTTGCGGAGCGTGTGGGACTGAATAGCGAAAATGTTTTCTGCGGAAACGGTTCAGACGATGTGCTTGCCACAGCTTTCAGAGCATTTTTCAACTCTGATAAGCCTATACTTTATCCTGATATAACTTATTCGTTCTATCCTGTGTGGTGTGAGCTTCTGAAGATACCATACAAGACTAAGAGCGTTGACGATGATTTTGTAATAAATATCGAGGATTTCAAAGAGCCTAACGGTGGCGTTGTTATACCAAACCCTAATGCTCCGACAAGCCTTGGTGTGGGTGAGAAATTTATAAGAGAACTTCTTGAAAACAATCAGGACAGCATTGTTATAATCGACGAGGCATATGTGGATTTCGGCAGATATTCCTGCGTGGAGCTTGTGAAAGAGTACGATAATCTCGTTGTAACACAGACTTTCTCAAAGTCACGTTCCCTTGCAGGCATGAGAGTGGGCATGGCTTTTGCAAGTGCTGAGCTTATCAGCTATATGCGGGCTGTAAAGGACTCATACAATTCCTATCCTCTCGACCAGATAGCCATAGAAACTGCCGTTGCAAGCCTTTCTGACGAGGATTATTTCAAGGCGACAGTTGAAAAGGTCAAGGCAACAAGGGATAGAACAGCGGAAAAAATGCGTGAAATGGGCTTCAACGTCCTTGACAGCGAAACGAATTTTCTCTTTGCACAGCATGAAAAGCTCTCTGCAAAGGAGATCTTCACATACCTCCGTGAAAATGGTATCTTCGTGAGATATTTCAACAAGCCGAGAATAGATAACTTCCTGAGAATTACTATCGGCACAGACGAGGAAATGGATCTTATGCTTGAAAAGCTTTCGGAGATATGCAAATAATATAGTTATCACAAAAGCTTATGGATATATCTATTCAGTGTAGGGGCAAACAGTGTTCGCACCTTAGTTTCTGATTTTTTTGAAAGACTTTTGTTCGGGCGGCTCTGACCGCCCTTTTTTGTGCCTTATCCCTTAAAATCAGAGCATAAAGGTATTGAAAATCAGAAAATGTTGTGATATAATTATCATAAGTAATTATTGCCTGAAGAAAGGATATGTATATATGTTGATAAATTCACTGGCGGCGCTTGCGCTTGGCTTTGCGCTGGATATGCTCCTTGGCGACCCTGAAGTAGTGGTCTATCCTCAGTATTTTATAAAAAAGCTTGTGGCAAAACTTGATAAGTCTTTCAGAAACAGCTATAAAAACACCCCCGAAGCACAGCGTATGGCAGGTCTTATGATGACTGTGATAGTGCTTCTTATAGTTGCCGCTGTGGCATTGCTTCTTCTATTCGTGGGCTATAAGCTAAATGCCGCACTTGGCATCTTCCTCGAGGGCATAATGTGCTGGTCAGCGCTTTCTGTAAAGTCCCTTAAAACTGCAGCAGGGGGCGTAATGCGTGCGGCAAGGGCAGGCAATCTTTCTTCGGCACAGCGTAAAGTAAAAAAAGTCACATTCCGTGACACCGACGATATGAACATTGACGCTGTTATAAAAAGTACGGTGGAGTCGGTTGCAGAGAACACCACAGATTGGGCGGTCGCACCTATTTTCTGGTCTGCGATATTCGGTGGTCTGGGCGGAATACTCTACAGAACAGTGAATATTATCGACAACACAGTGGGCTATAAAACAGACACATACATAAACTTCGGCAAATTTCCTGCAAAGCTGGACGACGTTCTCAGCTTTATACCTGCAAGAATAGCCGCTCTGCTTATGAAAATGAACGTTTCTTATCTTCACCTTGACAGCAAGAACGCTTCTCAGGTATACAAAAAAGACAGAAGAAAATCCCCTAGTCCTAATTCAGCGCAAACTCAGTCGGTGTGTGCAGGTGCATTGGGTATCCAGCTTGGCAGTGATGAGTATTACGGCGGACAGCTTGTAAGAAAGCCTGTTATAGGCAGAAATCTAAAGCCATGCGAGCCTAATGATATATTCTGGGCAAATCAGCTTTTGCTTGGAACATCGTTCTATGCTATGCTTTTTACAGCAGTTATAAGAACGGCACTGTTCTTTGTGATATGATATAAAATAACAATAGCCGAGAGGTAAACGCCCCTCGGCTTTGTTTTTATAGTGTAGAGGCGACCTTGGGTCGCCCGCTTATCGTTAGTTTCTGTGCAAAAAAAAGACCTCCCACCAAGAGAGGTCTTTTGTGTTATCAGTGGTTTCTGTACCAATCACGAATGAACTTGCCGCTTGCTGTGAGCTGTGAAGTGCCGCTCTTTATAGCTTTGAGGTTCGTACCGCTATTGAATGCGGAAGCCGTTTCGCTCTTTCCGCAGGCTGACCAGTTTATGTAGCCTACATTCAGTGAATCGAGAAGCTTGAGCCATTTTGTGCTTTCTGTTGAGTTATATCCGCCGTTTCCGCTTGCGTCGCAAGTTCCGAACTCAGATACAAGAACAGGAAGTCCCTTGTTGTAGCAGTTCTGAAGTCTGTTTCTCAGCCAATCTCTGTGAGTATCAGCATAGAAGTGAAGAGCGTAAACGCAGTTTTTGTCAGAAAGCTTGTTGCCAAGCACCTGATCTATGTCCTGACTCCATGTGCCTGTGCCGCAGATTATGATAGCGTCACTGTCGTATTTTCTGATAGCGCTTACAACGCTCTGACAATAACTCTTTATTCCGCCTGTCCATGTGATTCCGCCGTTAGGCTCGTTGCAGATCTCGTAAATAACGTTATTGTAGTCCTTGTAGGTCTTAGCCATTTCTGTGAAGAACTTGATAGCGTCATTTTTGTGGTTGTTAGGGTTTTGGTCATTGAGAACGTGCCAGTCGATTATAGCATACATTCCAAGAGACTTTGCGTTCTCAACGCCTGTCTTGACTTTCTGCTTTGCCTGCGCCTGATACTTGCCGTTCTCGGTGCAGTAGCCGCCCCATTCATAAGTATACATTGCGATTCTTATGGTGTTGACCTTCCAGTCATCTCTGAGAACTTTAAGTGAGTCCTTTGTAAGGATATCGGAAAAATCCTCCCACATGATGCCGTGAGTTGACATACCCTTTATCTTGAATACCTTGCCGTTCTTGTCAACAATGTTCGCACCCTTTACAGAAAGCTGACCATGCTGTGAAACAGGTGTCACAACAGCAGGAGCTTTAGATGTAGTAGCGGATACCTCTGCGGAATATTTTCCGTAGTGGTTGGCTTTCTTGTCGTCTGTCTTGCAGGCTCTTATCTTGAACTTGTATGTGGTCTTCTGGCTGAGATTTTTTACAGTGTAGCTTGTGTCTGTGGTCTTTGCGATCTCTTTCCACTGACCATTTTTAAGCTGAAATATTCTGTAATTTGTGCATCCTATCTTTGTCCATGAAAGCTTTACGCTGTTATAGGAAACGCTTGATACTTTAAGACCCTTTGCAGGCTGTGGGTTCGTGGCGGTGTTCCAGTTGTCGGAATATGCGCCGTATACCTTTTTTCCTTTCACGGTCTTGTAGGCTCTTACCTTGAAGTTTTCACGGGTAGCATTTGGCAGATTTTTTACAGTGTATGTGAGGGTCGAGCCACTTTTTACGTCTGCGATCTGCGGATATTTACCGTTTTTTCTCATACAAACTGAGTATCCCGAAGCTCCGCTGACTTTTTTCCAGCTAAGCTTTATCTCGCTGTTGCTAAGTGTTTTTGAAGTAAGCCCTGTGACTTTTCCGACGCTTGCCGCCTCAACAGTTATCGCCGTCTGCGAAAGAAGCGGTGTTTCGTCCACAGCAGGCAATGCCGCCGCAGCCGACATGAGTGTTACCGAAGTCAGCAGCACAGCGGCGGCTTTTTTCAGACTGGTTAATTTTCCCATAATTTTTCCTCCAATAATGAATATTGTAACTTTTCATTCATATTTATTATAAGTTTAACATATTTTCATTCATTTGTAAACAGCAAAAGCCTATTTTAAAACTTAAATACTTCACAAATTTTAAATTCGTTCATTGGTGAAAATGTAATAAATCCTCCCTATTTACTATAGAAGTACGAAAAATGAATAAATTACAAATGATTAAAAAACGGTAACAAGAGCTTTTTTGGACAGTTGAAAACTACAGTTGAAAACTTTTGAAAATGTTGAAAACTATGTTGAAAATGTTTAAAACTCATGCTATAACAGCAATTTGGTGTTGAAAATTATAAAGTTTTCAACAATCGTCCGTTTTTTTACCCTTGTCTGTAACCAAAATGTAATCAAATCATTACATTGTGATATCCAAAAAAACGTACTTGAAAGAGTTGAAAATGTACAGAATATTATTTGATTTGTAATCATTATGTAACGTGGTTTACTTTATCTCGCAAAGTAAGTGAATTTTATATTCTAACGCATAAATAATAAAAATCATTCCTGTTTTGGTGAAAACCGCTATTGACATCGTGCCATAGACAGTGTATACTATTAGTAAATCATATTTACATAACAGTACATGACAAATGTCAATTGACAGTTGGAACGTGGTGTGCTATACTTGATTTATTCACAAAAAATACAATGATACAGATAAAGAAAGGAATGGGGAAACGATGGAAACCGTTTTACAGGTCAAAGGGCTTTCAAAGCAGTACAAAAAAGGCATTTACGCCTCCCATAACGTCACTTTTGACGTTGGAAAGGGCGAGATATTTGCGCTGATAGGTCCAAACGGTGCAGGAAAGACCACGACCATAAGAATGATATCAACACTTTTGCAGGCAACAGAGGGCGACGCTATCGTGGCAGGTCATAGTATTCTCACTGAACCTGATATGGTAAGAAAAAGCATTACATACCTCCCTGACGAGGCTGGTGCGTATAAGACCATGACAGGCAGAGAATATCTGGAGTTCATGGCTTCTATCTATGCCGACAACGGAGAACAGGCTTACGAATTTGTTAAGCGTGGCTGTGAGATATGCGAGCTTGGTGACAGGCTTAATGATAAAATATCAAATTATTCCCGTGGTATGGCAAGAAAGCTTCTCCTTGCAAGGGCGATAATGCCGCTCCCTGCACTGGCTATCCTTGACGAGCCGACTTCGGGACTTGATATCATAAACGCCCTTGAAATAAGAAGAATGATAAGAAAGCTTGCTTCTGAGGGCATGAGCTTTCTGCTTTCTTCTCACAATATGCTTGAAATAGAGTATGTTTCAGACAGAGTGGGTATAATTGCAAAGGGCGAGTTGCTGGAAGTCGGCAAGCCTGCGGAGCTTATTGAAAAATATGGCGCTCAGAACCTTGAAGAAGTCTTTGAAAGGGTGGTGCTTGACCGTGAAGTTTTATAGTCTTTTCCGCAAGGAATTAAAGGAAATGCTCAGCCTGCAAACTATTATAACAATGATAGTCACAGTAGTGGTGCTTGTTATGGCAGGTCAGGCAATGTCAGGGGCAATAAGCGACAGTGCCGAAAAGGCCTCCGACCTTACTATCTGCGACCTTGACAAAACAGAGTTCACAGAAAACGTTTTAAACTCTCTGAAAGCTACTGCAAAGGCTGGTGACGGTAAGATAACAGTTGTAGATATAAAGTCTGATGACTATGCCGCAGAGCTTAAAAGGCTCGATCAGGACAGCGTTGTGATAATACCAAAAGGCTTTACAGAGCAGGTAAAACAGCATAAAAAGGCAGACGTTGGATATGTTCAGAGAATGACCTCTCTTGCAACCATGTCAAATATAAACACAGGCTCAGACACTGCCCTTGCAGTTATACAGCAGGCAGTAAAATCAACTATCTATCAGGATAAGCTTTCAAGCGGCGCAATGACAGAGGACGAAATGAATCAGCTTGAAGACCCTGTACTGCTTTCTGAAACAACGGTTGTTGGCGACAAGGCAGATAAAGTGAGCAGTTCTGTAGTGATGTCCCTTTGTTCCGCACAAAGCATGGTAGTGCCTATAATAATGTTCGTTCTTATAATGTTCTCGGCTCAGATGATACTTAGCGCGATCTCTACCGAGAAAATAGACAAGACCCTTGAAACGCTTCTTTCCGCACCTGTTTCAAGACTTTCAGTCCTTGCGTCAAAAATGCTTGCCGCAGGTGTTGTTGCGGCTTTGCAGGCTGTGGTCTATATGTTCGGCATGAGCAAAATGACAGGCGGTCTTACTGAGGGCATGGGAGATACCTCAGCATATGAATCTGCAATGGAAAACCTTGGTCTTACTATGAGCATTGGACAGTATGCTCTTGTGGGAATACAGATGTTTGTGTCTATCCTTATCTCATTGTCACTCTCAATGGTATTAGGAGCACTTGCAAAAGACGCAAAATCTGCCCAGACAATTCTTTTGCCTATAACCTTCTCCGCAATGATACCATATCTTCTTGCAATGGTAGTTGATATCAGAACGCTTTCACCTGTTATAAAGTATATCGTCTATGCTATACCGTTCACCCATACCTTTATGGCAAGCGAGAACGTAATGTTTGGCAACTACAGCCTTTATGCAGGGGGACTTATCTATCAGATAGTACTTCTTGTAGTGTGCATGACTGTCGCACTGAAAATCTTCATGAGCGACAAGATATTCACAATGTCAATAGGCGGAAAGCAGAGAACAAGAAAGTCATTTGCTTTTAATAAGAAATAATATCACATAAAAGCTTATAATTACGCCACTTATATGTAGGGGAGCGACTCAATTTCTGTTTAACAGAAATACGACATTCCACCATATAGGTTTTATCGCAAAACAAAAAAACCGCTGCGGATCTTTCTCCGTGGCGGTTTTGCTTTGTGCTATTTAATTTTCTGAAGTTTTAAGCCCAGTGTTCTCGTCAACAATGCCGTTATCCTGCGTGATATTGAAAATGCACCATTTTCCGCTGCATTTTCCAACGTAGATGTAAAGCTTTGCGTCCTCACTGCCCTTTGAGCCTTTGAAAGTCACGTTCGTTACTATCTCATAAGCCTCTGAAACATTCGGTGCAGAGCCGTAAAAGCTTTTGTATTCGCTCAGGTCATATTCAGATTCTTTAAGCTTTGTTTCTCTGCCGAAAGATACGTCGATAGTGTAATCAGAACCATAGCTTTCAATGAAATCACCGTAAAGGACTTCTTTCATAACCTGCTCTTTGCCATATCCGCCTTCGGTTCGCTGCTGTTCGTATTCGTTCTTCATCTCTTTCGGAAAGCACTCCACGAATGAGTCGAAATCGCTTGTCTGTATGGACTTGAAGTATTTTTCTATTACCTCTGTCTTTGTGGAGCTGAAAATAACTCCGCTTTTGTATAGCACAGCCACGATAACGCCTATAACAACTACCGCCACAATGGCAAGGGTCTTTTTGCCTGCGTTGGGATCATAGTGACGCTTTATCTCAGTGTCCTCTTTTTTCTCCTTTTCCCACTCGGCGTAAAGCTCTTTTTCCTCCTCGGTCCTGAAACGTTCAGGCTTTGTGGGCTTTTTGTATTTGTCGGCGGCGTGGGTCTTTAAGTTTGGGTCGCCATAGCCGCACTTGTCGCAGTGATCTCCCTCATAATAGTTTCCACATGATTTGCAAAGTTTTGACATTTTTGTACCTCGTGTCTGTGTTTGTAGATGTATGGTATGAGCATAAAAGCATATTGGGCGAACACTGTCCGCTCTACAGTTTTACTTCTGCTTGTAGTCTTTGAGGAAATCTCTCATTTCATTCATGGAGTATTCAAGATCCTCAAGCTTAGGAAGATAAACTATCCTGAAATGGTCAGGCTGTTCCCAGTGGAAGCCGCCGCCATGAACAAGAAGTATCTTCTTCTCACGGAGAAAATCAAGCACGAACTGCTCGTCATTTGTGATGTTGAAACGCTTTGCGTCTATCTTAGGGAAAATATAGAATGCCGCCTTAGGCTTTACAGCCGACAGACCGTCAATGCTGTTAAGTGCGTTGTAGATATACTCTCTCTGATCGTAGATACGTCCCCCCGGCAGGAGCAGATCGTCAGTTTTTGTGTAATCACCAAGAGCATATTTGATTATATACTGGCTCGGTACATTTGAACAAAGCCTCATGCTTGAAAGCATATTAAGACCCTCTATGTAGCCTTTTACTCTGCTCTTATCACCGCTAAGGGTCATCCAGCCTACACGGAAGCCTGCGATACGATGTGACTTTGAAAGTCCGTTAAGAGTGATGCAGAAAACGTCAGGGCAAAGTGAAGCGATAGAAGTATGCTCAACGCCGTCCATAAGAAGTCTGTCATATATCTCGTCTGAGAATATGATAAGCTCATGACGTCTTGCCATGTCTGCTATCTTTTCAAGTATCTCTTTTGGATATACCGCACCTGTCGGGTTGTTAGGGTTGATGATAACGATAGCCTTTGTCTTGTCTGTTATCTTCTTTTCCATGTCCTCAAGGTCAGGATACCATTCGGAGCTTTCATCACAAATATAGTGAACGGCAGTACCGCCTGCAAGAGTAACGGAAGCTGTCCACAGCGGATAGTCAGGGGCAGGAACAAGCACCTCGTCACCGTTGTTGAGAAGACCCTGCATTACCATTGTGATAAGCTCGGAAACACCGTTTCCGGTGTAGATATCGTTAAGACTTTCAACAGGTATGCCCTTAAAGTGTGCATAATCATAAATAGCCTGTCTTGCTTCTGTTATACCTTTTGAATCGGAATAGCCCTGAGCGTTTCTCAGATTGTCTGTCATTGCCTGTATTATCTCGTCAGGGGCATTGAATGCGAACGGAGCAGGGTTTCCGATATTGAGCTTGAATATCTTCTCTCCCTTTGCTATCATTTCATTTGCTTCGTCCATAACAGGACCTCTTATATCATAACACACGTTATCAAGCTTGCTTGATTTTGAAAAAGTTCTCATTTTATAAAGCTTCCTTTCGCTTTTTGGTTTTCTTTTTATCTTTACTCTTTGTAAGCTCAAAGCTTCTGAGGGTAAGATCTTCTATCTCCTCTGTTGGCACGTCGCTGTCGAGATACAATGTTATCCAGTGGACCTTGTTCATGTGATAAGCTTCCGTCACGCCCTTGTAGATATCCCTGTAAAACAGCACTTCTTCGGGTTTTAGCTTTAAGTTTACTATCCACCTGTCATTGTGGAGCATCAAAAGCCCGAACCACTTTTTCGTGTCCCAGTGGCGCAGTGCAGTGGACTGAAAGTCCTCGTTGAAAGGCTGGTCATATGTCGCACCTGCAATAGAGCCGCAAAAGTCAATATATTCTTCTTTTGTCATAAAATCACCGACCTTTGCAAAATAAAGAAGTGTACTCGTTTAAGGCAAAATCGTCAGGTGGTCTTTGTGCGGTGTTGCCTTAATAGTATACCTTATTATAATAACACTGCTTTGACCCTCTGTCAAGAAGAAAGTCAAGAAAAAAGCTGTCCCGATCTCTCGGAACAGCCTTTTCCCTGAAGTAAAAGAATATGAAAAATATGAAGAAAGCTTTGTTATTTAGAAACCATAGCCGTAATTATAGCCGCCAAGACCATTGCCATAGTTTCCATAGTAATCGTTGTAGTCGTCGTTGTTATTGTTATTATTATTGTTATTGTTGTTCTGGTCATTGTCATTTGACTCAGAAGTGTCCTCTGTGGACTCGCCGAGAACAACGTCAACATTTATCATTTTCTTGTTTCTGTATATAGTAAGCTGAACAGTGTCGCCGACTTTGCACTTGTTCTTTATCTCATTCAGCTCGCTGATGTTTGATATAACAGTTCCGTTTATGCCTATAACGATATCATTTTCCTGAATACCAGCCTTTTCAGAGCCGCTTCCCTTAGTAACGCTCTTTACAAGGAATCCCTGTGGGATACCATAGTATGATGAATATGCGCTTGTGATGTCTGTGCCTGAAATTCCAAGGCTAGGTCTGCCTGTAACGTAACCGTTCTTCATAAGGTCCTCAACAATAGGGAGCGCCTCGTCGATAGGGATAGCAAACCCAAGTCCCTCGCCCACAGATGATGATACCTTTGCAGAGGTGATGCCTATTACCTGACCATATGCGTTGATGAGTGGTCCACCTGAGTTACCGCTGTTGATAGAAGCGTCTGTCTGGATAAGATTCATTGTCCTGTCCTCAACAGTGAGCGTTCTGTCTGTTGCGGAGATTATACCTGCTGTTACAGAGTTTGCAAGTGAGAAGCCAAGTGGGTTGCCTATTACGATAGAAGCTTCACCTACCTGAAGATCTGCAGATGTGCCGAACTCAGCGGCTGTAAGTCCCTTTGCGTCTATCTTCAAAACTGCGATATCAGTCTGAGTGTCTTTGCCTACAAGGGTAGCTGTGTATGTGAGGTTGTCCTCATCGTCATCAGAGCTGCTGTCAGAGCTTGATTTGCTGTCATCTGATTTGCTTGAAGTATCGTTGTAGCTGTCAGGAAGCACAACTGAAATAGACTGAGCACCGTCAACAACGTGTGCGTTGGTTACGATGTAGCCGTCCTCGCTCATTACGATACCTGAACCTGTTGCAGTGCCGTTTGAAAGGATACAGGAGATGCCTACAACAGAAGGTGAGACCTTCTTTACTATCTCAGGGATAGTCAGTGCGTCGGACGGAGTTGAGAGCTGCTGGATAGTTGGCAGATTTGAACGGTCAACAGTGTTTTTTGCACTGTTTGATGAGCTGTCGTCCTTTGAAACAACGGTGCCGTTGTTTGAAGAGCCTACAGCGTTCTTTCCTGTAACAAGATTGTAGCCTACAATGGAAGTAGTTCCGATAGCTGCAACGCAAAGCACTGCAATAATGCCTGAAAGCACCTTCTTGCCCTTTGACTTTTTCTTATTAGGATTGTATGTGAACTCATTCACGCTGCCTGCCTGAGCCTGATATTGATTATATCCGTTTTGCTGTGTATAGCTATTCTCAAAATTGCTATTATTGTTATCATTGAAGTTGTTGTTTTTGTATTCATTCATGATGAAAACCTCCTGGTATGTCAGCGGCGTGAGCCGTGGTAGTCAATTTTAACCGCCCCTTGTGGGGCTTTCTTGTTTCGTTATCTAATATTATACTTGTTTATGTGAAAACTGTATGATAAATAGGACAATGTTTAATGTTTTTTACGGGAATATTGCGTCATATTGCAGGCTTATTTCTTTCACATTTGGCTTTTTTATAGGTTCAAATTGCACAAATGCCTTTTTGTATAGTTTTTTTTGCCTCCTTTTACATAATGTTAAGAACAGTTTTGCTTTTGCATATTTTAAATAAATATATCAAATGTTTTTTGTGCATATCAGTAGAAATTTTTCGGATTTTATTCTTCAAAATGTAAAATTATTATTAATTGAAAGCTAAAATCTTGACGGCTACAGAGTTTTCAACCTTTTTTGACAAGATTTATTGCGAAATGCACAAAAAATGATTTTATAGTTTGTTTAAGGTGACTAAATCCTCCGCAAGCCTCGTTTTTATGTTATCTTAAACGTTTAACATCCTTGACAAAATACAGAGAAATTGATATAATTAAGATTAGCTGAATGAACCCATTTTGGCATTTTACATAAAATTGTGGGCTGATTTGCATAATTTATTGCCCGAAATTTGAACATATTGTACAAGAAATACAATATGTTGTGGTCGTTGTGTGCTTCTGACACGATATGTGAATAATGCACAAATATTTTAACCTTTGTTTGAGTATATTACATAGGTCAAAATGACCAATGCAGTGGATGAGATTAGGGCGAAGATTCTGTTTGATGTGATAAAGGAGCCATGCGGCATGGACACTATACTTTCAACTGAAGATCTGTGCCGTGACTTTAAGATCGGCGACGGAAGCGTTGTGAATGCGCTGAAAAATATCAACATTGAAATAGAAAAGGGCAAGCTGACGATCCTTAGAGGACGTTCAGGAAGCGGTAAGACTACTCTTATCAATATTCTTGGAGCGCTTGACAAGCCAACAAAGGGCAAGGTCATGTTTGGCGGACGGGATATTACAAGGCTTTCTGAAAGAGCCAGAGATGATATACGACGGTATAAAATGGCGTTCGTGTTCCAATCTGTGGCACTCATGTCGGGAATGACCGCTTATGAAAACGTTGACTTTGGTCTAAGACTTGCGAAATATCCATATGAAGAAAGGGATAAGCGCACAAGGGAATGTCTGCGAAGCGTGGGACTTGAAAAGCGAATGTTCCACCGACCGGGGGAAATGTCCGGTGGTGAACAGCAGCGAGTTGCTATAGCAAGAGCTATCGCACATAAGCCTGACATAATTTTTGCGGACGAGCCTACTGCCGAGCTTGATACGGCAACTGCGCTCCACGTTGTAAAGCTTTTCAAAGAGCTGGTGGCGAGAGATGAGATGACTATCATAATGACCACTCACGACCCCAGCATGATAGATATAGCTGATAAGGTTTATACATTAGAGGACGGTGAGATAGTTGAGTGATGAACTTGATACTATTGTAGCTGCCGACAATGATAAATATATGATACGGTGTGAAAATCTGGTGAAGATCTACAAAACTTCTGATGTTGAGGTGGTGGCGCTCCAAGGACTTGACCTGGATGTCGAGCGTGGAGAACTTATGGCAATCGTCGGAAACTCAGGAAGTGGTAAATCGACGCTGCTCAATATGCTTGGAGGACTTGATAAGCCTTCGGCGGGAAACCTTTATGTGGACGGTAAGGACCTTCTGAAGTTTACTGATAAGGATTATATGGAGTATAAAAGGAACACCGTAGGCTTTGTGTGGCAGAATAATGCAAGAAATCTTGTGCCGTATCTTACGGCTGTGCAGAATGTTGAGCTCCCTATGCTGCTCAACGGCGAGCATAAAAGACGGCAGAAAGCACTGGAGCTGCTTGACAGAGTGGGACTGCTGAAAAGGAAAAACAGCAGGCTCGACCAGATGTCGGGAGGCGAACAGCAAAGAGTTGCAATAGCTATTGCATTAGCAAACGATCCGAGATTACTGTTGGCTGATGAACCTACAGGCTCGGTGGATACAAAGACTTCCAATATGATACTTGATATATTCAAGGAGCTTAATAAAGATGAGAAGATCACTATAGTGATCGTTACCCATGACCTTAAGCTTGCCGATCATATCGACAGAGTGGTGGCTATCAGAGATGGAAGAACAAGCTCTGAGATCGTAAGAAAGCGTTCTTATGTGGAGGAGCTTAATGAAATGGGAGATATCGTGCTGGTTGAGAACAGCGAGGAAACGGCTCATGAAGAGCTTATCGTCCTCGACAGATCTGGTCGGCTGCAGCTCCCGAAGGACTTTATGGACGCTCTTGAGATAAAAGGCGGCGATAAGGTCAAGGTCGAACTTGATGAGAACGGCGAAAAGCTTGTGCTGTTCAGATCGGGGGGGACGTAAGCTTTATTTTCTTTATTTCCCGTGGGGGATCACATAATGAAGAGGTTCTATACTATTTATATTAGAATGTAATTAAGTAGGCTTGATTCTCGCAAAACCAAAAGCAATTTATTTAGAAAGGTGGATTCATAGTGAAAGACACAATGTTTAGGCGTGTTATTGCTTCCGCATTGGCACTTGCTCTGTGTGCAAGCGCATCGGTTCCAGCATTTGCAGACAGTGAAGCGGCGGACGACAGCACTCTAGGCACGCAGGCAACTGCTGATGATTCTGCAACAGGCGACGGAAGCTCCGCTGCCACGACGGGTACCGATTCGATCCGTCAGACTTCTTATACTAACTATGTAAAGAAGTATACCGACGCTGCAAGACCTGATAAGACAGTCGAGGTCTTGGGAAAGGATTACGATCCTGCTTCAGTAACAGACGCTCAGATCACTGTAACTACAGTAGATGGAGAGAATGATGTTATGCAGTGGGCAAATCAGGAGGGTTCAGTTTCTTGGACGGTGAACATTCCTGAAACAGGCGTCTACAATATCAAGATGATATATGAGGCACTTGAAAGCAACACAAACGACGTTGAGTTTTCGTTGCTTATCGACGGCGAAAGCCCATATGCAACAGCGTCAAGAATCACGCTGAGCAAGAGATGGATCAACGAATTTGAGATCAAACAGGATTCAAGACAGAACGATATCCGTCCTGGACAGATATCGACTCCATGCTGGCAGGAAACTCCTCTGGAGGACATCGACGGACTGTTTAACGAGCCGCTGGAGTTCTATATGGAGGCAGGCGAACATACGATAACATTTGAATCTGAAAAGGCTGAGTTTGCTGTCAAGAGCTTTACTTTCTATCAGTATGAAGCACCTGCTGCTTACACAGCACCATCAGACAGCGATCTGACACAGGCTCAGGGACAGAAGATCACTCTTGAGGGTGAAACTGCTGCCTACAAGTCATCAAGAACTCTTTATCCTACAGCAGATAAGAGCTCTTATCTCACATCGAGCGCAAACGGCTCAAGCCCTACTAAAACAAGATATAATACTATCGGTTCAGGAAGCTGGACGCAGTCAACTCAGACAGTAACATGGGAGTTCAATGTTGACAAGGCTGGCTACTATAAAATAGGTATAAGAGGCAGACAGGATCAGATGAGAGGTATGTACTCCAACAGACGTCTTTATGTCAATGGCGAAGTACCTTGCCTTGAAGCTAATCAGATAAAGTTCTACTACGATACAGACTGGAGCATCACAACGCCAAAGTCTGAAAATGGCGACGATCTTTATTTCTACCTCCAGGCAGGCACAAACACTATTTCTCTGGAAGCAGTTCCTGGTGAGATCGGTGAGATCATGGGCAATCTGGATGAGCTTGTTTATAACATAAACAGCTACTATAGACAGATCAGACAGATCACAGGTCCTGATCCTGATGAATACAACAACTATATGATCGACACAGCCATCCCTTCTATCGTTCCTGATTTCAAGGAATATGCTAAGACATTGAGAGATAAGAAGGCTGAGATCGAGAAGCTTTCAGGTTCAGGCGGAACTGAGGCTGAAACTCTTGAGAAAATGGCTATCGTTCTTGATAAGTGTATAAAGAAGCCTGACCTTATCCCTGAGATGATGTCACAGATCAAGGATAACATCACATCGGTTTCTTCTTTCGTAAACCAGTATCGTGAGCAGCCTCTTGAGGTCGATATGATCGAAGTAGCTACTTCCGATCAGGATTTCACTTCATGTGACAAGTCATTCTTTGGCTCACTTGGCTTCGGCTTCAAGGGCTTTATCGGTTCATTCTTTGAGGACTACAACGCACTGTCCGATGAGGACGAAAGCGCTATGGAGTGCTGGGTAATGCTCGGTCGTGATAACGCTGAGGCTCTCCAGCAGCTCATTTCAAGTGAATACAATCCAACAGCTAAAACAAAGATCAATCTTAAGCTCGTTCAGGGTGGTATCGTTGAGGCTACATTTGCAGGCAAGGGTCCTGACCTCGCTCTCTTCATGGGCGGCGACTTCCCTATCCAGCTTGCAGCCCGTGGCGTTCTTACAGATCTCACCACATTCAGCGACTTTGACGAGGTAAAGACACGTTTTGCAGACGACGCTACTGTTCTTTATCAGTACAACGGCGGTACATACGGTCTTCCATGTGACCAGACCTTCCCAATGCTGTTCTATCGTTCTGATATCCTCAGCGAGTACGGTATCGACCCAGCAACAGATCTTAACACCTGGGACGGACTTCTTAACTGTCTGCCAACACTTCAGAGAAACTACCTTGAAGTTGGTCTTATCCTCCCTGTAATGACAAGCACAGGCGGAACAACTCAGGTATCTGCTATCACAGAGCCTGGTAACACATTCGCTATGCTCCTTCTCCAGCAGGGTCTTAACTACTACAACGAAGAGCAGACAAAGACAACATTCGATACTCAGGAGGCTGTAAACGCTTTCGATACTTGGACAAAGTTCTATACAACATACAGCTTCCAGCAGACATATGACGCATTCACACGTTTCAGAACAGGTGATATGCCGGTAGTTATCCAGAACTACACATTCTATAACCAGCTTTCTGTAGCCGCTCCTGAGATCAAGGGCTGCTGGGGATTCCAGCCAGTTCCTGGTACTGTTCAGGAAGACGGAACTATCAACCACGCAGCAAACTCCAATGGTTCAGGTGCTATTATCTTCACAAAGGCAGCAGATCAGGAGGGCGCTTGGGACTTCATCAAGTGGTTCACCTCAACTGACGCTCAGGTCAAGTACGGTAACAACATCGAGTCTATCCTTGGTACAATGGGTAGATATGCAACAGCTAACGAAGAAGCTCTTCAGCAGTTGTCTTGGACAACTTCAGAAGTAAATCTTCTTCTTGACCAGCTTAATTCACAGGTAGAGATCCCGATCATTCCTGCATCTTACGGTGTAACAAGAAACGTTATGAACGCATTCAGAGCTGTAGTTAATGACTACGACAACGCTCGTGATACACTGTTCTGGTACAATAAGGATATCAATGACGAGATCACTCGTAAGCTTGAAGATCTTGGTCTGTACGACAATTAATGAAAGGGGAGTAACTAATGGCCAAAACCAATCCTGAAGCGCCTATGATAAAACAGGGCAAGTGGAAGTACACATGGCACATGATGAAAACCAACAAGGCTTGCTATGCAATGCTCCTGCCTTTCATGTCTTTGTTCATTATCTTCACGGTAGTGCCTGTCGTAATGTCGCTGCCAATGGGCTTTACAAACTTTAACATGATCGAAACTCCTAAGTTCGTAGGACTTTCAAACTTCTATACGCTGTTCCTTAACGACGACGTATTCCTTATCGCAGTAAGAAACACTCTTATCTTTGCGATATTCACAGGACCGTTCTCTTATATCCTCAGCTTTATCATTGCTTGGCTGATAAACGAGATGAACGCATTCCTCAAAACCTTCTTCACATTCGTGTTCTATGCACCTTCTATGACAACTTCCGTATATGTTACCTGGCAGCTTATCCTGTCAGGTGACTCCTACGGTTACCTGAACGCTGTGCTTATCGATCTGGGTATCCTGAACGAACCTGCACAGTGGCTCACAGATACAAACTATATCCTTACAGTTGTTATCATCGTTCAGCTTTGGATGTCAATGGGTGCAGGCTTCCTTGCTATCCGTGCAGGCTTCCAGAACATTGATAAGTCAATGTACGAAGCAGGTGCTATCGAGGGTATCAAGAACAGATGGCAGGAGCTTTTCTACATCACTATCCCTTCAATGGGACCACAGCTTCTGTTCGCTGCCGTTATCCAGATCTCAGCATCATTCACAGTCGGTGTTGTTGGTCAGAACCTCGTAGGTCTGCCTTCAACAGACTATGCAGCTCACACGATCATGAACCACGCAACAGACTATGGTAACATTCGTTACGAAATGGGTTATGCGTCAGCAATATGTTTCGTATTGTTCGCTGCAATGCTCCTTGCCAATAAGGGTATCAACTGGCTCTTAGGCAAGTATCTTGACTAAAGGAGGGGAGTATATAAAATGGCTAGAAAAAGAAAAAAGCAGCAGTCTATTGAAAAGCTGAAGGTCAAAGAGAAAAAGGCGAGAGTCAATGGTTCTCTTGGCGGAGATATAGTTATTTTCGTATTCCTCTGTCTCCTTGGTGCATTCATGGTGTTCCCGCTGTATTACTCAGTTATCCAGTCTATGAAGCCTGTTGAGGAGCTGTTCGTGTTCCCTCCAAAGCTTTATGTACTGAATCCGACTACCAACAACTTCTCAGATATGTTCAAGGTAGCCGCAAGCTCATGGCAGGTACCGCTGTCAAGATATATCTTCAACAGCTTCTTTATTACAATAGTAATTTGTATCTGCAACCTTTTCGTTTGCTGCTGCGCAGCATTCGTTCTTGCAAAGTGTAAATTCCCAGGAAACAAGGTCATTAACCAGATCATCGTTATTGCCCTCCTGTTCTCCTCAAATGCAACATGGATCATGCAGTTCCTCGTAATGGCTAAGCTCCATATGATCGATACATACTGGGCATTGATCCTCCCAAGCATTTCAACATCAATGGGTCTTTACCTCATGCGTCAGAGCATGACAACCATCCACGACTCCATGGTGGAAGCGGCTAAGGTGGACGGCGCAGGTCTGTTCAGGATCTGTTGGCAGATCGTCGTTCCAAACTCAAAGCCAGCTTTGATGACACTTATCATCTTCGCTTTCCAGGGAGCATGGAACATTCAGGGCGGAGCACTTATCTACTCCGAGCAGCTCAAAACACTACCTACAGTTGTACAGCAGATCACAGCAGCAGGTCTTGCTCGTCAGGGCGTTACATTTGCCGCAGCAGTTGTACTTCTGATACCACCACTGATCGTATTCCTTGTAGCTCAGGGCAACGTCATGGAAACAATGGCTAACTCAGGTATGAAGGATTAATTTGAACTTAGATTATAGAAAAGGAAAAAAGGTGATAAGTAGTGTCGAGAAATAAAATCTCTCTAAAACGAATGATCTCTGCGGCACTTGCAGCAGGTCTGGCGCTGACCATGACCGTGACTGCTTTCGCAGATGAGCCTTATACAGCCTATAACTACGACTATTGGGACGATGCGATCCCATCGCAGAGTGCCTACCGTGTAGAAAAGACTGTAACAGGTGCAGATATGGGTCTTGACAGGCTTTCAGATCCGAGCGACCCGCTTTATATAAGCGATGACGCTCCTGCAAAGCTCTCAGATGCAAAAGACCTCTTTTACGATCAGGACAACGATACTTTCTGGGTGTGCGATTCAGGCAACAACAGAATACTCCGTCTTGATACTGATCTTAAGGTAACAGGCTGTTATACCGGATTCACAGGCTCTACAGAAATATCTGTAGGCGAGGACGGAAAATCGACCTTCCTTAATCCTAACGGCATATATGTCAAAAAGAGCATCTTTGATGATAAGCTTTATGTTTACATCGCAGATACAGACAATTCAAGGGCTGTTAAGTGTACTGTTGAGTCAGGCACAGAAATGACTCTGGTGCAGGAATACACAAAGCCTGACACAAAGCTTTATGATTCCGAAACATTCAACCCTTCAAAGATACTTGCAGATAAGGCAGAGAATATCTACGTTGTTTGTAAGTCAGTAAACACAGGTTCTGTTCAGTTCAATAAGGACGGTGAGTTCCAGGGCTTCTACGGTGCTAACCGTGTTGAGGTAACAGCTGCCGTTATCGCTCAGAAGCTGTGGAGAAAGATCGCTTCAAACGAGCAGATCTCAGCAATGACAAGAAACGTTCCGGTCGAGTATGCAAACTTCGATATCGACGCAGACGGATTTATCTACACTGTTACTGAGGCTGCAAATACTACGACCGACGCTGTTAAGAAGCTTAACCCAGCTGGTTATAACATCTGGGATAACGCAGTCGGTGATGAGTATTCATTTGGTGACGTTGCTTCAGAGTATGATTCAACAACAAATAAAACTTATAAGTGCAGACTTACAGATATCTGCGTTTCTGACAACGGAACAATAAATGTTCTTGACTATGAAAACGGCAGAGTGTTCCAGTATGATAAGCTCTGTAATCTTCTTTGCATCTTTGGTACAAAGAACTCCACTTCTGATCAGGCAGGAAGCTTCCTTGGACCAAACGCTATCGAGGCAAGAGGCAACGAGGTCTATATCCTTGACGGAACAAAGAACGATATCACAGTTTATACTGAAACAACTTTCGGTAATGTCGTTCACAGAGCAGTTCTCCTCTATGACGAGGGTAGATACTCAGACGCAAGAGCTGACTGGGAAGAAGTTATAAAGAGAGACGGCGGCTATGCAATGGCTTATGTCGGACTTGGTAAGGCTTGCCTTAACGACGGCGAGTATATGAAGGCTCTTGATTACTTCAAAACAGCTTACGATCAGGACGATTACGATAAGGCATTCAAATATGCAAGAGAAGAATGGCTCAGAGATAACTTCACAGTTATAATGATAGTTATTATCGTTTTGATCGTCCTGCTCATCGTAAAAGCAGTTCTCAAGAAAAAGGGCATAAAGCTCATCAAGCGCAAAAAGAAGGAGGGAAACTGATATGTATGAATTTACTCCGGTAGGTTGGCTCAAGCATTGTGTTTTCCACCCTGTTGAAGGTTTTGAGGACCTGAGATGGAAGAAACAAGGCTCAATGAAAATATCGATGCTCATAGTTCTCTTCCTCTTTATTGCAATGGTCGTTGACAGACAGCTCACAGGCTTCCAGTTCAATGACAGCTACGTTAAAGTATTCAACGTTGTTCCGCTTATCGTTCAGTCTGTAGTTTACTTCTTCACTTGGGTACTCGGCAACTGGGCAATATGCACACTTCTCGACGGTGAAGGTACGCTTAAAAAGATCTGCATCTATTCTGCATATTCTCTTGTTCCTTACATCGTTTGCACATTTATCGCAGTGATCTTCTCAAACGTTCTGGTACAGGACGAGTCGATCTGGATCACAGCAATCCAGTATCTTGGCATCGGCTGGTCTGTTATCCTTATGGTGCAGGCAATGAGAGCCGTTCACCAGTATTCATTCGGAAAAACACTTGCTTCAATTATTGGTACGATCATCGCAATGCTTCTTATATTGTTCCTTGCGATACTTCTCCTTTCATTGTTCCAGCAGGTATATGTATTCGGTTACTCAGTTTATACTGAGATCATGTACAGGATCAGAGGCTAAAACAGAAACGGTGGTGTAAATAATAAATGCATAACAAAAGTTACAAGAAAGCAGTTGTCTTTGCTATCTGCCTTACAATGCTGATGCCTCTGGGGTCAATGGTGGTTTCTTCCACTGACGAGAGTTCAAGCCAGGCTGATTCAAGCGCCGCAGTAAAGGATACTGACAGCAGTGTCGATTCAGCGGCTGATGATACAAGCTCAGCTGACGCTTCCGACGCAGCAGCTACTGCCGATGAAAGCAGCGATAAAGCTGCTGAAGACTCAGCAGCCGATGAGAAAACAACTACTACAGCAAGCAAGGACGACGAGGTTCAGCCTATAACTGACGAAGAAGCTCTTGCAATGTGCGAAAAGATAACAGAGAACGACAAGATAGCTCTTTATCTTGACGAAGAAAACGAAAGACTTTGTCTTTATGTAAAGGCTTCAGGTAAGTATTGGTGGACTTCGCCTATAAATGTTCAGGCTGACCAGACAATTATCGACACGGTTAAGGGCACAGCAATGAAAAATGCCCAGAGAAAGCAGATCGCTGCAAGTGCCGCTATCAGAGTCGGTGACCTTAGACAGGAAAAGAGAACAGAGTCCCCTGCTCCGGTTTACTCCAACAAGGCAAAGGTAAAATGGCAGAAAAATTCAGACGGCGTTGTTGCTACATATAACTACGTTTCTGATGGTGTGAAGCTCAAGATACACTATGTTCTTGAGGACGATAACCTCTATGTTTACTGCGATTCAGATGAGATCGAGGAGAAAAACACTTCTCAGGTAGACGGAAAGGTGCTTACAAAGATCGAGTTCTGCCCTAACTTCGGCGCTGCTGATTCAACTGCGACAGGCTATATGATAGTTCCTGACGGAAGCGGTGCTGTAATAAACTACAACAACGGCAAGACCGAGTACGCTGACTATAATCAGCAGGTATTCGGCAGAGATTATACAGCCGTTCCAATAACAGCTCCAAGAACCACTCAGCAGGCTTATATGCCGGTCCTTGCAACGGTAAGCGGTTCATCCGGACTTGTTTGCGTTGCTTCTGACGGTGAGTCAAACGTTTATGCTCACGCTCAGGTATGCGGACAGGAAAAGCAGGCTTACAACACTTGTTACTTCGAGTTTGAAACAAGAAGCTCAGACTCATTCTTCATGAGCGGTGATAACTCAAACAAGATCACAGTGTTCGAGAAGAACGGAATAAAGACCGAGAGATTTGGAGTTCGTTATTATCCTGTTGATTCAGACAACGGCGAGGATCTTAACTACGCCGACTGCGCTGAGGTCTACAGAAACTACCTTATCAATAATAGGGGTCTTACAGCTAAGACTCAGGCAAATAAGAGCGATCTTTACGTTGACCTTTATGGCGGCGTTATGAAGGATACTTCTATTCTCGGTATCCCATTCAATCTTAAAACAGAGATCACTGGCTTCGATCAGGCTTCCGATATACTTGATATCCTCAAGGACGGCGGAGTTGACAACATAACTGTCAACTATAACGACTGGACAAATGACTCTATCAAGAACAAGATATCCACAGAGGTATCTCCGTCCGGCAAGCTTGGTGGTTCAAGCGCATTTGATAAGCTTATCTCAAAGGACGATAATATGAAGATCGTTCCTTCAATGAACAACTTCAAGATGGACAGTGGTTCATGGGGATATATGACTCTTACAAGCACAGCTATCAGAGTTTCAAATGCTTATTCAAGACAGTCATCATACAGCCCGGCCTTCGGTGTTGCAGAAAAGGGAGTTTCACCTGCTCTGCTCACACCAAACAAGTACTCGAATGTGTTCACAGAAATGCTCGAGAGCTATACTGATGAAAAGCTCACTTCTATCGGCTTCGGTGATTATTCAACAAAGCTTGTTTCTGACTATTCAAAGAAGGATCCTTCAAGCAGAAGCAAGACCATGAATACTATCGTTGACGGCTATAAGAGTGCGAGCGAGAAGATCAGTACAGTATTCGCAGACGGTGCGAACTCTTACGTTCTCCCATATGTAACAAACGTTTCAAACGTTCCTGTTTACTCCAGTGGATTCAACGTAACAGATTTCGATATCCCGTTCTATCAGATGGTCATTCACGGATATGTTGACTACGCTTCAACACCTATCAATAAGAGCTCAAATTCAGATGAAACATTCCTGCTTTCACTGGCTTCAGGCTCGCAGATACACTATGATATGACATACGCTGACGCTGATACGCTTCAGGATACAGAATATGACGACCTGTATTATTCAAACTATGCAGGCTGGACGGATCTTGCGGCTAATCAGTACAAAAAGGTAAGCAGCATACTTTCAGGCGTTTCAGATTATACGATCACAAAGTATGAGCTGAGCGATGACAAGAACGTTCTTACCACAACTTATTCAAAGGACGGAGCTTCAGACGTTGTTATCAGTGTTGATAAGAAGAACGCAACAGCTACCGTAGGCACAGAGGTCTATGACCTTGCAGATTGTATAGAAGGAGGTTTGACAGAATAATGAGCGAAGAGATCAAAAACACTCCTGAAGAGATCGAGGCTGTTAAGGCTGAGGATCTTGAAGATACAGTCGAAAAGGAAAATGACGCTGAGGCTGTTACAGAAGATATTTCAACAGAGGAGATAATCGCAGAAGAGCCTGCCGCTGAGGCAGTCGCTCCTGCACCTGTGATGAAGGAAAAGAAGCACAGACTTTCTTATGAAAAAAGAAAAGGACTTTACGGCTACGGATTTATAGCGATCTGGGCGCTGGGTACTATCTACTTCTTTATCCTGCCTCTTATAGAATCTCTCATTTACTCATTCAACAAAACTGAGGTAACTCAGGGCGGAATGAAAATGTCCTTTATCGGTTGGAAAAACTATGTAAACGCTTTCCGTAAGGATCAGGATTATTCCAAGGCTCTGGTAGCAATGATCGAGAATACGGTTTTGAGAACTCCTCTTATCCTCATATTCTCTATCTTTATCGCAGTTATCCTTAATCAGAAATTCAAGGGAAGAACATTCGCAAGATCAGTATTCTTCCTCCCTGTTATCATCGCTACAGGTCCTGTTATCGACATCATCAACGGTAACATGAGCACAGGCGGATACGCAGGCGGATCTGAGCAGTTCAGCTCAATGTTCGAGGCTGACCTCGTTGACCAGCTGCTGAATTTCCTCGGTATCTACAACATCAGTGATAAGCTCACTGAGATAATAAACTCGCTGACCACCGACATCCTGAACCTTGTATGGAACTCAGGTATCCAGATACTTCTGGTGCTTTCAGCACTTCAGGGTATCCCGCTCTCAGCTAAGGAAGCAGCCCAGATCGAGGGTGCAACTTCATGGGAGTTCTTCTGGAAAGTCACAATTCCTTATATCAGCCCAATGATACTTTCAAGCGTGGTTTATACAATCGTTGACTCATTCGTCGATCCACAGAACGAAGTTATGACGATCGTTCTTAACAAGGCAAGCAACTGGGAGCATGGCTACTCAGCGGCAATGGCTTGGGCATACTTCCTTATCGTAGCAGTATTCCTTGCACTTGTCGTAGCACTTGTTAATAAGTTCGTTTACTATGAAGTAGAATAAGGGGGGATTTAAGTGGCAACTAAAAAAGAAGAAAAAGAGTTCGAAAAAGAACGAAAGGCTGCTATTAAAGCCCGTTATAAGAAGATGAAAGAGGAGGGTCTTGAGAAATATCTCACCCCTGAGCAGATCAGCTATAACAGAAGAAGAAGAGCGATCGGAATGGTTTGGCCGTTCTTCAGGTTCCTTATCCTGTTTGGTCTGTGCTTCGTAATCCTCTATCCACTGATATTCATGCTTTCAACTGCGTTCAGACCAAATGAGCAGATGAACGACCCATCAGTAGTTTGGATCCCTAAGAGCTTCACACTTGATAACATCAAGGACGTTTGGGGAGTAATGAAGTTTGAAGATACTGTTGTAAACACAGTTATCCTTAACCTCGTGGCCTCTGTCCTTCAGGTTATCACCTGCTCTATCACAGGCTACGGCTTCGCTAGATTTAAGTTCAAAGGTAAGGGAATCCTGTTCGGTATCGTTGTTCTTATGATCATCGTACCTCCACAGATCACAACTATCCCACTTTACCTCCAGTATGCTTACTTCAAGCCAGAGTGGCTCGCTAAGGTATTCACACTTGGCAAATCAACATCGCTTATCAACAGCGGTTGGACAATGTATCTTCCTGCATTGTTTGCAAACGGACTCCGTGCAGGTCTGTTTATCTTTATCTTCCGTCAGTTCTTCAGAGGACTTCCTAAGGAGCTTGAAGATGCTGCATACCTCGACGGCTGCAGCCCACTGAAAACATTCCTTGTTATCATGTGTCCTAACGCAAAGTCATCGTTCCTGACAGTATTCCTGTTCTCTATCGTTTGGTATTGGAACGACTACTATGTATCATCATCATTCTTCACACAGAACGACACTGTTGCTCTTATGCTGAAGAACCTGAATACAAACCTGACTCAGCAGCTCTTCGACGGTCAGGCGGTATCTGTAAGACAGATAATCGTATGGCTTGAAGCAGGTTGTCTGCTTTCTATCACACCTATCCTTATTATGTATGTATTTCTCCAGAGATACTTTATCGAGGGTGTTGAAAGATCAGGTCTTGCAAACTAATTTGCAAATAAGCTTATCAAGAGTCCTGCACTTCGGTGCGGGACTTTTTTTGCGTGAAGCCCTTTTTATGTTCATATATTTAAAACTTATTAAATTTGTACATATATAAAGCAACGCAATTGTGCATATTGCTTTGAAATGTCAGGTTAATTTAGTACAATCGTGTATAGAAAAAACATTTTTTTTTTGATATAATTACTTTGGGTATTATTGCCCATGGTAAGTTGTTTATAAAAATATTCAGTTAGGAGTCTGAACATGAATATAAAAGTTGATTTAAAAAAGCTTTTTGCTGCCGCAGTATCAGCGATAATGTGCCTCTCCGCAGGGGGTTGCTATCTGCTTCCTGACGAGGAGGAAGTCCTCGATGCACCGACCGTGAAGGCAAGCGATGTTACATATTCCACAGTGACGGCAAAGAAAAAGGACCTTGAAAAGAAGATAGTCGCAACGGGCACTGTCACAGCGGAAAATCAGTATACTCTTTCTTATGAAAAGCAGAGCGGCACAGTGTCAAAATTTTATGTAAAAGCAGGCGATAAGGTCAAAAAGGGTGATGTTATCTGTGACCTTGATACATATGACCTTGACTATCAGATAGAAGAAAAACAGCTTTATCTCGAAAAAGCAAAGCTTAAAGTTGATATAATTTATGAGGGCGGCGGCTCTCAGGCAGAGATAGACTCTGCTTATGTTGACGTTCAGCTCCTTGAAAAAGAACTTGAAAAGCTTCAGGCTCAGAAGGAGGATTCAAGCCTGAAATCACCTATAGACGGCGTTGTTTCGTCACTCTCTGACGTAAGAGCAGGCGACAACGTAAATCCGGGTCAGACTATCGCAACTGTTATAGACACTTCGGCTCTTTATATCGCAATACAGCCTGACGACCTCACCCAGTATGATATCGACACAGAAGTGCAGATAAGGATAGGCGAGGATTATTATGACGGTGTTGTTTTTATGACTCCTAAAAAGCTTGCGGATTATCAGGAAGAGCAGAAAGAGGATCATAACAATGTTGACGATACAGGTATAGATTATCAGGCGGACACTATCTATGTTCGTTTCAAAGATACCGCCCCTGCGGAAACAGTGGGTCAGCTTGCAGATACGATACTTGTCCTTGACAGCGTAAAGGACGCTATCGTTATCTCAAATAATCTGATAAAAAAGGTTGACGGCACAAAGGTAGTTTATGTGCTGAAAAACGGTGAAAAAACTGCCGTTGAAGTGGAAACAGGACTTTCTACAGGCTCTCAGACCGAGATAAGATCGGGTCTTAAAGAGGGCGACGAAATTGTTATCAGATAGGTTTGAAAGGATAAGCTTATGTTCACCTTATTGTTCCGTAAAATGCGAAACACCAAATGGATGGTGCTTTGCCTGCTGATAGGCTTTGTTATGGCGTCTGCCATGATGAGCACTATCCCTATTTATATGAACGCTTCTCTGCAAAGAATGCTTGTAAAGGATCTTGAGTCGTTCCAGACAGAATATGAGATCTATCCAGGTGCGTATAATACCAGCTATGGATTGAAAATGGATATCTCAGGCAGTGAGCAGCAGAAAGCTGTTGAGAATTATAATAACAAAGTGGAGGCTAAGTTCAAGGAGCTTGGTCTGCCTGAAAAGCTTGATAAGAAGTATATAAGTGACGAGTATCTCTATGTGCGTTCACTTGCCGTTTCAGATGGCAATTCGCAGGCAAGGTTCACTCTCGGCGGTATGACGGATATCTCCGACCATATCAGCATAAAGCAGGGCAGAATGTTCACTGCAGGCAAGCGTTCAGACGGCGTTTACGAGTGCGTTGCCACAGAAAAAGCCATGAAAAGCACAGAGCTTGCTATAAACACAGTATATGAGATAGCCGACGTGTTTGATGATAACAATTCAATAAAAATAGAAATCGTGGGCGTTTTTGACGTTAAGGACGAAAATGACGCATATTGGGCAGAGGGTCTTGATTCTCAGTATACAGCCGTTGTCTTTACAGATTATGACACAATGCTCGGGGATTGCGTTGATACTGGCGTTGTGAATATCACAAAGGCTGTCCATAACTATGCGGTGGATTATGCTTCCATGAATATGACTGACCTTGCAAGCACAAACGAAATGATAGCAAAGCAAAAGACCTATTTTGGTGAAAATTCCATAGGCTTTTCGATGCCTGCCTCAGATATCCTCAAGGACTATGAGAGCCGTTCATCACAGCTCCAGCTTGTTTTGTGGCTTTTGCAGATACCTGTCATACTTATGATAATATTCTATCTCTTTATGGTGTCGCAGCTCAACGTTGAGCAGGAGCGTAATGAGATAGCGGTGTTCAAAAGCCGTGGAGCAAGCCGCTTGCAGATAATGGGCATTTATGCTCTGGAATCTCTCGTACTGGGCGTTCTGACCGTTATAATAGGACCATTCGCAGGTCTTGGACTTTGCAAGGTACTTGGTGCGTCAAACGGATTCTTGGAGTTTGTCAACAGGCGTTCGCTCCCTGTTCATATGACAATAGAAGCTGTCGTCTATGCGGCAATAGCCGTGGCAGTGTTCTTTGTCACAACTATGATACCGATCGTTCCTGCCACAAAAACAACTATTGTTGAGCATAAGCAGTCAAAAGCCAAAAAGAAAAAGCACGCTCTGTGGGAAAAGGTCTGCCTTGATTTTATCCTTGTGGGCGGTTCAGTTGGCTGGCTTTATTATTACAACAAAACTCAGGAAAAGCTTGTTGCAGAGGGTGTAACAGATACCACCGCAACAGTAAACCCTATAATGTTCGTGGCTTCCACTGCCTTTATACTTGGCCTTGGTCTGTTTCTTATAAGGATCTATCCTTATATAATAAGGCTTCTCGCAAGAATAGGCAGAAGAGTGTGGTCGCCTGCACAGTATGTTTCACTGACTAATATCGGTCGCTCCTCAACGGGCAGGGAAAGATTTTTGATGCTGTTCCTTGTTCTTACTGTATCATTGGGCGTGTTCTTTGCAAATACCGCAAGAGCCTTGAACAGAAATGCCGAGGAAAGCGTTGCCTATGGGGTTGGCTGCGACGCTGTTCTTACAGAGCAGTGGTATAGCAGTAAAATAGAATCTGCACAGCAGACCACTCCTCAAAGCGCATCTCAGGCAGCTCAAACAGGCACAAAGCAGACTTCCGAAGAAAGCGACGAAGAAGATACAGAAACTACCATACAGTATGTAGAGCCTGTTTTTGAGCGATTTGAAAAGCTCGCAGGAGTGGAAAATGTCACAAAGGTTTTAAGAAAAGACGACGTGACCATATCTTCAAACAAAATGAACGTTCCAAGACAGCAGACAAAGTCTGACGATGAGGAAAAGACCCGTGACGATTTCCTTGACCAAAGCGTTGACACAAGCTCAGGCAAAAGCTCAACAAGCAATGTCCAGCTTATGACCATAGTGCCAAGCGATTTCTCAAAGGTCTGCAAATTTGAGGACAGACTTCTGCCGGTTCAGTTAAATAACTACCTGAACGCCCTCGCAGAGTACACCCCGGGAGTTATCCTCTCTTCAAGCTTCAAGAGCTATGGTCTGGAGCTTGGTGATACTGTAGAGTGTAAGTGGGGCGGAAACGAGCCCTTTGAAGTGACCGTCCTTGCCTTTGTTGACTACTGGCCGGGACTAAGCCCTTATAAAGAGGCGAAAAACGGCGGTTATATGGACTTTGCCGTTATGAACTACGATTATGTGAACGTTCAGACAAGCATGGAGCCTTATGAGGTATGGTTCAAGCTCAAAGACGGAGCTTCTGTTCAGGAGTTTTATGACTCAATAGACAAAGCAGGCATTAAACCCCTCACCCTTGAATCTGCAAGCCAGAAGACCATAGAAAAGAAAAACGACCCTATGCTCCAGGGCATGAACGGCGCTCTCACTCTCGGCTTTATCATCATCATGGTGATGTGCATAATAGGTTTCCTTATCTATTGGATACTCTCCATAAAGAGCAGGACTTTGCAGTTTGGTATCCTAAGAGCAATGGGAATGAAGTTCAGAGAGATAATAATGATGATAGTCTATGAACAGCTTTTGGTGTCAGGCGTTGCAATATTCGCCGCTATCTTTATCGGTGGCGTAACAAGCGACCTTTTCGTACCGCTGTTCCAGAGCATCTTCGACGCAAGTCAGTCAGTGCCGCCGTTTGCAGTGATACCTGAACGCAGCGACTATCTGAAGCTTTATGCAGTTATAGGAGTAATGCTGCTCACAGCCTTTGTGGTGCTTGGCAGACTTATAAAGAAGATAAAGATAAGTCAGGCGTTGAAGCTTGGTGAGGATTGATAGGAGGAAATTTTATGACAGCTTATGAAAAGCTTACAAAATGTTATGAGTGCGTAAAAAGTAAAATAGACTTTGAGCCAAAGGTAGCCCTTGTGCTTGGCTCAGGTCTTGGCGATTATGCAAATTCCATAGACGTGAAATACACCCTCAGCTATAAGGATATAGAGGGCTTCCCGACCTCTACCGTAGAGGGTCATAAGGGTCAGTTCGTTTTCGGATATGTTGGCAAAGTGCCTGTTGTTATAATGCAGGGCAGAGTGCATTATTATGAGGGCTATGCAATGGAGGACGTTGTGCTGCCTGCAAGACTTATGAGAATGTTGGGCGCAAAGGTGCTTTTCCTTACAAACGCATCAGGCGGAGTGAACGCAGGCTTCAAGGCAGGCGACTTCATGCTTATAACAGACCATATCTCAAGCTTTGTTCCTAATCCTCTTATCGGCAAGAACATCGACGAGCTTGGAACAAGATTTCCTGATATGAGCGAGATATATAACAAAAAGCTCAGGGATATAATCTCAGGTGCAGCAGAAGATCTTGACATAACCCTCCGCCATGGCGTTTATCTCCAGCTCACCGGACCGTCTTTCGAGTCCCCTGCGGAAATAAGAATGGCAAGAACTATCGGTGCTGACGCAGTGGGAATGTCAACAGCCTGCGAGGCTATCGCCGCAAATCATGCAGGCATGAAAGTCTGCGGAATATCCTGCGTTGCAAACCTTGCAGCAGGCATGACGGATAATCCTCTCACTCATGCTGAAGTTCAGGAATGTGCAGACAAGGCTGCTCCCCTTTTCAAAAAGCTTATCACTGAAAGCATCATAAGAATAGGTAAACAGCTTTAAGGTTTTGTAACAGCTTTTTCAAAATAATATGTAACAAATGTGCGAAAAGGGCTGATGATGTGTACTTTTTTGCTAAACTTTGTGAAAAACTATTGACAAATCAAACACTATAGTTTAATATATTATTATGAAGTAAGTATCTTCAAAAAATATATCAAGAATATGGAGAGATAATCATATGGCAAAATTTTGTGGACAGTGCGGAGCTCAGCTTAATGACAATGCGACTTTCTGCACTCAGTGCGGTGCAACAGTAGCACCTCAGCAGCCTGCACAGCAGACCGCTTCACCAATGGCAAATCTTCAGCAGGCAGCCAAGAATATCGACATGAACGCTATAAAGGACGCTGTTTCTGTTGAAAACATCAAAAATCTGAAAAACAAGCCTAATAAGCTCACTATCGCAGTTCTGGCAGTTCTGCTCGTGCTTGTTATTCTGGTAGTTGTTATCCTTTGCATGATATTCGGCGGCGGAAGCTGGAAAACTCCTATCAATAACGTTATGGACGTTCTCAATGACGGTGACGGTAAGGCTTTTGAAGAGCTTATGCCTCCTTATTATAAGGATATGGCAGACGCACTGGACGGTATCGTTGACATAAGCGATGAGGATTATGACGAAGAGGCTGAAAATCAGAGAGACAGACTTACAAAGAAATACGGCGATGACGCTGAGATAAGCTATGAGGTAGTTAAAAAGACTGAGGTAGACTCAGACGATATCGACAGCTACAACGATATGTCAGATCTTGCCTCTGTGCTTAGTGCTAAAAAGGCTAAAAAGTATGAGCTTAAAAAGGCTTATAAGGTAAAGATCAAGTATACTATCGAAGGCGAAGACGCTGATAAGACCGACAAGACAACTGTTATTGTTGGCAAGATGGACGGCACATGGGTACTTCTCGACGAGGGCGACCTTCCAATAAGCACAGGTTTCTAAGATATATAAACGATCAGTAACGGGCGGAGAATTTTCCGCCCGTTTTTGAAAATGCGGTGTTTGCACAATGAAAAAAATATCAGTTCTGTGTATGCTTTTGTGTGTGGCAATGCTCTTTTGCTCCTGCGGAAAGGAAGAAAGAGCTGTCCTGGGATATGAACAGCCCGTGGCGACACTTGTCACAGCGGCGCAGTATAGCGATACGCAGTCATATCTTTCCTGCTTTACCCCAGAAGCGGAGGCGGAGTATAAAAACAGCGACAGCTATAACGAAGCCCTTGCGGAAACGCTTCTCACAAGGGGCGAGGAAAAAACGGAGCTTTCTTATAAGCTCAGCAATAAAAAAGAGCTTGACAGCGACGGCTTGAAAAACCTTGAAAAAAGCTATAAGGAAAGCTATCACAAAAATGTGACTATCAAAAAAGCTGTTACAATGACAGCAAAGCTCACAGAGACTACTGACAGCGGCGAGCTGTCTGCCAGCCGTGAGATAACAGTGGTCAAAATAGAAAACAACTGGTATATTTTCGGAAAAGTTATCGAAAAATTTGATCTCAGCCAAAAGGGCTGAGGGGATCAATAATAATATGAAAAGAGGGTATTAATATGGAAAATTGTCCAAAATGCGGTCTGCCTGTTGCCGACGGTGCAAAGTTCTGCGCTGCCTGCGGAACAAGAATGCCGCAGAAGCTTATAAAGAGCAAGGTCTGCTCAGTGTGTGGAAATACACTTAATGCGGGGGCTAAGTTCTGCAACGTCTGCGGAACAGCTGTGCCGCAGAACGAAACGCCTGCCGACGAGCCTGTAGTGGACGAGAGAAATCCTGAAATGGAGTCTATCGAAGTGCCTGAGCTGCATTTTGACGATACTCCTGTGCAAAATCAGACTATTCCGCCAACAACTCCTGATATGCCGACTATGGACAGCGTTTATCTGCCAGGGCAAGAGCCTGCAAAGCCTGTTCAGCCTGCACAGCCGACAGCCGAGGAAGTTGCAATGGCTTCAAGAACTGTGGAAATACCTCAGACGCCAACAGTTGCGGAAACACCGAACGTTGCCCCACAGCCTCAGCAGCCTGAGAGAGTTCTTACACCAGAGGGCTATCAGCAGCCTGCTCAGCCTGTGAACAATGCAATGCCACATATGAATCAGGGTGGACAGCCTATCCAGCCAAATCAGATGAATCAAATGAACGGCGTTACACCTGGAAAGGGTGCAGGCGCACTTGTGCCGATAATACTTATCATTCTTATACTTGCTGTTATCTGCGTTGACGTTTTCTGGCTTTTCAGAGATCAGATATTCGGCAAAAAGGACGAAAGCTCAAATGGCTGTGCAGTGGTAACTCTCACGGACGAAACTGACTATCCTGCAAACGAAGCATTTTTCTTTGAAGAATAGAATATAATGTAAAAAGGGACGTTTCAAAGCGTCCCTTTTTTGTGTCAACACAGTGTTTGCGTAAAAGATAAAGGCGACCCAAGGCCGCCCCTACATTTAATCTTTCATGCTCTCTATAATCTCGTTAGCCTTTTTGTAGATCACAGCAGGTTCTTCGCCTATCCTGAACTCGCCGTCCTCGTAAAGCACCTTTCCTGCGCACATCGTGAGCTTTACGTTCTGCTTTGAGCCGCTGTAAACAAGGTTTTTGCCTATGTTGTTGAGAGGCTGCATATTAGGCTGAAAAAGGTCGATAACGATAAGGTCAGCCTGCTTGCCCTCTGCAATAATGTCGCAGTCAGAAAGCCCCATTGCCCTTGCAGAGCCTACAGTTGCCGCTTTCAGCACCGAGTCAGCAGGGCAGGCAGAAGCATCATCGCAAGCTATCTTCTGCAATCCTGTCATAAGGAACATTTCTCTGAACATATCAAGACAGTTGTTGCTTGCAGGACCGTCAGTACCTATAGCAATGTTTATGCCCATATCCTGCATTTTTACGATAGGCGCAATGCCGCTCGCAAGCTTTACGTTAGAGCCTGCACAGTGAACAGCCCATACGCCCTTGTTTTTGAATATCTCAAGATCCTTGTCGCTCATGTGAACGCAGTGGAAACCTGCACCGCCAAAGTCGAAAATTCCAAAGCTGTCAAAAAGCTCAGTTGGCGTCATGCCGTATTTCTCTATGCACTCTCTGACTTCTTTTGCAGTTTCCGAGTTGTGCATTGCAACAGGCGCTTTGTATTTTGCCGCAAGCTTGCCAACGCCCTCCATAAGCTCCTTTTCGCAGGTGTATTCTGCATGGAAGCCAAGCATAAAGCTTATAAGAGGGTCTTTGCCGTTGTATTTCAGATAGTTGTTTTCAAGCCTTTCAAGATTAGATTTGTCACCGCTCACCGCACCGCAAAGCACAGAGCGGAAGCCGCTTTCTATACAGGCTTTTACATAATCGTCAAGCTCAAAGTACATATCAAATGTCGCCGTACAGCCTGTTGTGAGATATTCAAGTATAGCAAGCTTCGTGAGCCAGTAAACTTTCTCTCCGTCAAGCTTTGCTTCCATTGGAAAGATCTGCTTAAAAAGCCAGTCCTGCAAAGGCATATCGTCAGCATATGAACGCAGAAAAGTCATTGCCGAGTGAGTGTGCGCATTTTTGAATGACGGCATAAGGAGATTTCCCTTGAGGTCATATTCACGTTCAAAAACCTTTCCGTCAAGCTCCTCAGCCTTAGGCTTGCCAACGAAAACTATCTTTGAACCTTCCGTCCAGACCTCTATATCCTGCGTTTCTATGCCGTTGGCAAGGGTCATTACCCTGCCGCCGAAAAATCTTATCATGGCTCTTTATCCTCCCTTACTCTATTTCAAGAACAGCCGTCTGCTCTCCATGGCGTGAGATAACTCTCGGCACTCTTGCAGATATTCCGCAAACTATCTCGTAGCCTATCGTTCCTGTCATTTTGCCGATATCGTCGGCGGTTATCTTTTCATTTCCCTGTGCGCCTATGAGAACAGCCTCGTCCCCTGCCTTTACGTCCTCTACCTCAGTTACATCACACATGAACTGATCCATACAAATCCTGCCTGTGATAGGGCATTTCTTTCCGTTGATAAGCACATATCCCTTGTTTGAAAGCGCCCTTGGATAGCCGTCTGCATAGCCTGCCGTAACAGTTGCGAGCTTTATTTTGCCATTTGCAGTGTAAGTCCTGCCGTAGCTTACGTCAGTGCCATTGTCTATGTATTTTACCTGCGCAACAGCCGCCTTAAATTCCATAGCAGGCTTTGGCTCAAAAGGCAGAGCCTTTGCAGGGTCAGGATAAAGTCCGTAAAGTATTATTCCAAGCCTTGCAAGAGAGCTTCTCTCATTATAATAGTATACTCCGCCGGCTGAGTTGAGAAAATGCACTTTTTCAAGGTGAAGCCCCTCTGCTTCGCACTTGTCAGCAACGGCAAGTATCTTCTCCGTCTGTGCCTTTGTGTATTTCTCGTCCTGCTCTCTCAGGCTGTCGGCCACCGCATAGTGGGTGAAAATGCCCTCCAGCACAATGTTTTCAAGCTTTGATATCTCTTTAAGCTCACCGTATATCTTGTCGGTTTCCCCATGAAGACCTATCCTCGTCATGCCCGTGTCGATAGCGGCATGTATGCGTACCTTGCCGTCAGCGTTTTCTGAAAGTGCTTTAGCATATGAAAGTTCTGTGCAAGCCTGAATGATGTCAAGCCTTGTGAGCCACTTAGCATTTTCAGGAGGTGTGTAGCCCAAAATGAGTATCTCGCCTTTTATGCCCATATCCCTGAGCCTGTGGGCTTCGTGTATGTTCGATACCGCAAACCAGCGAATGTCCATTTCGTTTTCAAGAAACGGAACTACCCCGTTGTCAAAATGTCCGTAGCAGCTCGCCTTTACAACGCACATTATCTCTGTTTTTTCCCCTATGAGCCTGCGGTATTCTTTCAGATTGTATTCAATGCTGTCAAGATCTACCTCAGCCCATGCTCTCTTCAAAAAATCCATTTTATTTTTCTTCCCTTTCGGTTTTATAATTGTGCCTTTGCACAAAATATTTGTCATTTTCTATTGAAAAAGATAAATCAATGTGTTATAATGTTCTTATCATGGGCATTGTGTCGCCAAATCTTTCAGGAGGCTTTGATGTGAGTAATATCGTCCCCGCAGAAGAATTTTTCTGCAATCGAGATACCTCTTGCTGCTTTACAGGTCATAGGGACAGGGATCTGCCTTTCGGCGGCGATGTCCATAAGCAGGGTATGAAAAATCTCCTGAGTATGCTCGTCCTTATGATAAAGGAAGCATATAGCGAAGGCTGCCGTACTTTTATATCAGGTATGTCAAAAGGTATCGACCTGCGCTGTGCTGAGATAGTCCACAGCCTTTCGGCTCAGCCCGAATATAAGGATATGAAGCTCGTGTGCGTTCTGCCCTATGCAGGCCAGCGTACAGAGATGAAAACACCCTTGGACAGCTATACATATTCGCTTATTCTGAACTCTTGCAGTGCGGTCGTGATAACAAGCCCCAAGTATGAAAACGGCTGTTATAAAAAGCGAAACAGCTTTATGGTGGAACATTCCTCTCGTCTGATCGGGGTCATAAAAGAGAAAGCCAAAGGCTCAGGCACTTTGCAGACCATAAACATGGCAAAGCGTGCAGGCCTTACGATGAACATCATATGCCTTGACGATAATCCTGTTTTTTATATCGACTCAGACTCAGACAGCCGTCCTATTTAGTTTACACCTAAATTGCAAATTGTTCAATAGTTTTCGAGAATTTTTCCGAAAAAGTTTATATATGAAAATATGGCGGACAGTATGCCTGCCTGTATATATTTGAAAGTAAGGAGATCAATAACATGGCTCAGACGAAAGCTCACAAGAAAAAAAGAAGATCTCAGGCTCCTATCGCTCTGGTCTACTTCATAACGATGATAATATTCCTCTTTGTTATCGGCATGCTTGCACTGTATGCCCTCAGAGAGTTTGGTGTTATCGGCAATGATGACAGCGACAGCGACGCAGGCATAAAAAGCCCGGTTTATAATACCCTTTTTGCAAGAGTGAACAGCAAGGGCGTTCTTGCAGACGCAACAGTCATAAGAGTTGCACCGGACGCAAAGAAGATAATCATAATGCCTGTTTCAGCGTTCACAGTGAGCGGAAGCCAGACAATGCGTGAGATACACGAAGAGGGCGGCATGGTGAAGCTTGAAGCAGCCGTTGCGGACACTTTCGGTATCACTATAGACAATTACGTTTCTCTCACAAATGACGCATTCGAGAATGCGGCGGATATTGTGGGCGGAATTACATATACTCCTGATGAGGAACTTTACTATCTCTCTCAGGATAATGACGAGAACGATATCGCTATCCCAAGCGGCGATCTGACTAACCTCAGCGGTCATCAGATAAGACTTATCTGTCAGTATCCTGTTTTCAAAGAGGGCAGGAACGGTAATATGAAGTTTCTTGGAACTGCGGTGACAATGCTTATAAACAACGCTTTCCAGCAGACGAATATCACTAAGGATAATCTTGATAACTTCTATAATATATTCACCGCAAACAGCGATACCGATTGGACAAGTGCACAGTATAAGGAAGAAAAGTCATATCTCAAGGATATGCTGGATCAGAACCTTACTCCTGCAGAAGCTCTTGTGCCAGAGGGCGAGTGGACGGACGATTCTCACTTTAAGGTGTCTGATAAGTTCAAGGAGAGCGTTCAGACAATGCTCAAAGATACTGCACCGTCAGCAGCGGAGAAGTAAAAACGTAAAGGCTGAAATTTTAACAGGGGGCGATATAACGTGAAACTTCTGGTCATAATCCTTAATAAAACAGACGTGCTTGACTATTTGCTGGAGGGACTTTCAGCAGCAGGCATAAAGGGTGCGACTATAATCGAGTCGTCAGGTATGGCAATGACCCTTTCAAGACTTGACAGCAGCTTTCTCAGCGCCTCTATCCGAGGACTTTTCAGCGGTGAAGAGGATAACAGAACTATCCTGTCGGTAATAAAAAATAATCAGCTCGATACCGCACGAAAGATAGTTTATAATACTGTGGGCGATCTATCTCAGCCCAATACGGGAATAATGTTCACCGTTCCGCTGGATTTCGTCGAGGGAACAGTGAAGAAACCCGTGGATAAAGAAAAAGCAAAACCTAAGGATATCCCTGAGGAGAATGAAAAGAACGTCAGTTGACGAAATGTTTACAGACTATTAACATAATATTTAATTCTTTTCATTAAAAACTTTTGAATGTCCTTGCAAAAAACTGTTTTGTGTGGTATAATAATCACAATAGGCTTTTAATGAAAGACTGGAACTTGACTTCCGGTCTTTTGGTTTTGTATGGGGCTTTTTTTCATGGCAAAGCCTGATGGCTTTGCTTTGGGAAGCATTAACGGAGGTGCTGTATGGAAGTAAAGAAAACTACGGTAGAAAAAGTAAGAGAGCTTGCACAGCCTATCGCAGACGAGCTTGGCTTTTTCCTTTGGGACGTAAGGTTTGAAAAGGAGGGAGCAACGTGGTACCTCAGGGTGCTTATCGACAAGGACGGCGGCATAGATATGGACGATTGCGAGGCTTTCACAAGACCGATGAACAAGGTGCTTGACGAGGCAGACCCTATAGCTCAGAGCTATGTGCTGGAGTGCGGAAGTCCCGGACTTGGCAGAGAGCTTAGAAGGCCCGAGCATTTTGAGGTCTGCATAGGCGACGTTATAAGAGTAAGGCTCATAAGACCTGACGAAAACGGTGAAAAAGAGTTCGTTGTGGGTCTTGTGGGATATGACAAGGATAAGATACTTTGTCAGAAGCTGGACGAGGATATGAACGGCGTGGAGAATGTAGAGTTTAAGCTTGCAGATTGTGCTTATGTAAAGCTCAATGATGACGCAGACCTGTTCTGAATGAAGAAATTTAATAAATATGGGCAAAGCCCGAATCAAGTGTGAAAGGATTGATCAGAAAATGAATAAGGAAATGACCAGCAAATTTTTTGAAGCTCTGACAGATTTGGAAAAGGAAAATAATATTGGCAGCGATATACTTATTGAGAAAATAAAATCAGGTATTGAAAAGGCTATCAAGAAGGATTATCCTTACTGCGAGAATATCAGAGTGGATATCGACCCTGTTACAGGAAAGCTCGATATAAGGATACTCAAGGAAGTTATGGACGTTATGTATGTTGACGACCCTGACAACGAGATCTTCCTTGACGAAGCAAAGGTCTATGACCCTAACATCAAGGTGGGCGATATGGTGGAGATACCTCTCGACCCTGCAAAGTTCGGCAGAGTTGCCGCTCAGAATGCAAAGCAGTCTATCAAGCACGATATCAAGGATTTTGAAAGAGCAAGACTTATCGAGCAGTATCACGATAAGGAGCATGAGTGCGTTTCTGCCACAGTCCAGAAGGTCGAGCCTGCTACTCAGAACGCTATACTTACTATCGACAAGAACGAAGTTTATCTTGTAAGAAACGAGCAGATACCAGGCGAAACACTCAAGGCAGGAGATATCATCAAGGTATATGTTGTGGGTATCGCAAATCCTGACAGAAAGCCTTCTATCAAGATATCAAGAACTCACAGAGAGCTTGTTAAAAGACTTTTTGAGCTTGAAGTTCCTGAGATAGCAGACGGTACTGTTGAAGTAAAGGCTATTTCAAGAGTTGCAGGCGCAAGAAGCAAGATAGCAGTTTATTCAAAGGACCCTAACGTTGACGCCGTAGGCGCTTGTATCGGTCCTAGAAAGTCAAGAATAACTTCTGTTGTGAACGAGCTTAAGGGCGAGAAGATAGACGTTATCAATTGGTGCGAAGACCCTGCACAGTTTATCGCAAAGGCTCTTGCTCCGGCTGAGGTAATAAACGTTGTTCTCAGCGAAGAGGAGGGCGTAAGAGAGTGCCGTGTTACTGTTCCTGACAACCAGCTCTCGCTTGCTATCGGTAATAAGGGTCAGAACGCAAAGCTTGCCGCTGGTCTGACAGGCTATAAAATAGATATCGTATCCGAAAGCTCTGCAAAGGCTGAGGCTGCTGATGATGAAAACTAAGAAGATACCAATGAGAATGTGTCTTGGGTGCGGTGAAATGAAACCCAAGAGAGAGCTTATCAGAGTGGTGAAGTCAAAAGAGGGGGATATCTCCCTTGACCTCACAGGCAAAAAATCAGGCAGAGGCGCTTATATATGCAAAAGCGTCGAATGCTTTGAAAAAGCAAGAAAAGCAAGAAAGTTTGAAAGAAGCTTTTCTTGCATGATAAGCGAGGATATATATAACAGCATGGAGGGCGAGCTTAGGGAAAATGAATAATAAAATAGGGCTTGTTACAATGTGCAGAAAAGCAGGAAAGCTTGTAATGGGTATGGATATGGTGAAGGACGCCTGCAATACAGGCAAAGCCTGCGCAGTGTTTGCGGCAACGGATTTTTCACCTAAATCTCTTAAAGAGATAAAGTTCAACTGCTACAAAAACGGGATAAAGCTTTACAGCCTTGGCATGACAATGGACGATATCCATTTTGGCCTTGGCAAAAGAACAGGCGTTATCGCTATTTGCGAGGGAGGCTTCGCAAAGGCTTGCGCCAAAGGGCTTGAGGAGATCCCTATAGACGAAAATGAGTTTTATAGCATTTAGCATTTATTGAGGAGGTATTTTACAGCCTATGAGTATGAAAACAACTAAATATAAGCTTAGCGATATGGCTAAGGATCTGAAAGTTACAAATAACGACCTTATCGAGTGTCTTGGCAAACTCGGCGGAGAGCCAAAGAAAACACAGTCAGTGCTTACCCCTGAGGAGATCTCTTATGTTCTGGAGTATTATACACAGAACAATCAGGTGGACAGCTTCGATGCTTTCTATGCAAATAACGTAAAGCCTGTCAAGGAAGAAAAGAAGGCAGATAAGAAGCCTGTAAAGGCTGAGAAAAAGGAGAAAAAGGCTGAAAAGAAGCCTGAGCCTAAGCCTGCTCCAAAGGCGGAAGCAAAGCCTGAGCCTAAGGCAGAGCCAAAGGTGGAAAAGAAGCCAGAGGTCAAGGTCGAAACAAAACAGCCTGCACCTGAACAGAAGAAAAAGCAGCCAGCTCCACAGAAGCCAGCAAAGAAGAAAGAGCATGGCGTTCGTCAGCAGCTTGGCGGTTTTTCTGATAAGAAAGAAGCTTCAGGTGGATATACTATCTCTGAGGATAACGATTCGTTCGGCACACAGAGAACTATCGACACAAGAGGAAGCTATATAGAGCTTGATAAGTATAACGAGAAGTATGATAACCTTGCAAACTCAAAGCAGAACAAGAGCAAGGATAACTTCACAAAGAAGCAGAAGCTCACTCAGAAATCTCAGCAGAGAAAGAAACAGCAGTTCTCACATAAGAAGGAAACTGAGAGCGAAAAGCTCCGCAGACTGGAGCTTGAAAGAGCTAGAAAGCAGCAGCTCAAGGTCATGATACCTGACGAGATCGTTGTTTCAGAGCTTGCAAGCAGACTTAAAGTAACAGCTACCGAGGTCATCAAAAAGCTTATGGGTCTTGGCGTAATGGCTTCTATCAATGAGGTGGTCGACTTTGATATCGCTGCACTTGTTGCAGAAGAGCTTGGGGCAAAGGTTGAAAAGGAAGTACACGTTACAATAGAAGAAAGACTTATCGAAACTGACGAAGATCCAGAGGAGAGCCTGCAGGAAAGATGCCCTGTCGTTGTCGTTATGGGTCACGTTGACCATGGTAAGACATCTATCCTCGACAGAATAAGAAACGCTCACGTTACTGACACTGAGGCAGGCGGTATCACACAGCATATCGGTGCATATCAGGTGGAGTATCAAGGCAAGAAGATAACGTTCCTGGATACTCCGGGTCATGAAGCTTTCACAGCCATGAGAGCAAGAGGTGCGAACGTTACAGATATCGCTATCCTCGTTGTTGCCGCTGATGACGGTATCATGCCGCAGACTATCGAGTCTATCAACCACGCAAAGGCAGCGGGCGTTTCAATAATCGTTGCTATCAATAAAATGGATAAAGAAGGTGCAGACCCTGACAGAGTTAAGCAGCAGCTTACTGAGCAGTCCCTCGTTGTCGAGGAATGGGGCGGCGATGTTATCGCAGTTCCTGTTTCCGCAAAGACCGGTATGGGTATCGATGAGCTTCTTGAAAACATTCTCCTCGTTGCAGAGGTCAAGGAGCTTAAAGCTAACCCTGACAGACTTGCAAGAGGTACTGTTGTCGAGGCCAGACTTGATAAGGGTAAAGGCCCTGTTGCTACACTCCTCGTTCAGAACGGTACTTTGAAGTCAGGCGACGTTATAATCGCAGGCACTTCTGTCGGACGTATAAGAACGATGACAAACGATAAGGGCAGAAGCATTAAGGAAGCCGGCCCGTCAACACCTGTTGAGATAACAGGTCTGGGCGAAGTTCCAAGTGCAGGCGACGTTTTCAACGCAGTTGCAGACGAAAAGCTTGCAAGAGAGCTTGTTGAGCAGAGAAAGCAAGAAGCTAAGGAAGAACTGTTCCAGCAGCATCAGAAGGTAACTCTCGACAACCTGTTCAGCCAGATAGCTGAGGGAGAAATGAAAGAGCTTCCTATCATCGTCAAGGCTGACGTTCAAGGCTCAGTTGAAGCCGTTAAGCAGTCACTTGAAAAGCTTTCAAATGACGAGGTCAGAGTTAAGGTCATCCACGGCGGCGTAGGCGCTGTATCTGAAAGCGACGTTATGCTCGCAAACGCTTCAAACGCTATCATCGTTGGATTTAACGTTCGTCCTAACCCAGTTGCAAAGCAGAATGCAGAGCAGAGCGGCGTTGATATCAGACTTTACAGAATAATCTATGATGCAATAGAAGAAATAACAGACGCTATGAAGGGTATGCTCGCTCCTAAGTACAGAGAGGTGGAAACAGCTCGTATCGAGGTAAGACAGGTCTACAAGATATCCAATGTTGGTACTGTAGCCGGTTCTTATGTTCTTGACGGTAAGGTGGGCAGAAATAACGAGATAAGAGTCGTAAGAGACGGTATCGTTATCGCTGAGGATAAGATGTCAAGCCTTAAGAGATTTAAGGACGATGCCAAGGAAGTTGCCGCAGGCTTTGAGTGCGGTATCACTCTTGAAAAGTTCACCGATATCAAGGAGGGTGACATTTTCGAGGCGTTCTATATGGAAGAATACAGAGATTGATAATGATGCTTACGGGACGGACAGCCGCCCCGTAAGAGCATATTTAAGCAGGAGATAAAGATATTATGGCAGGTTACAGAGCAGGACGTATGTCCGAAGATATAAGAAGAATAATATCGGGCAAAATGAGAGACCTTAAAGACCCAAGGATACACGGAGGAGATATGCTCACTATCGTCCGCTGCGACGTGGCAGGCGACGGCTCATTCTGTAAAGTGTATGTTTCAAGCTTTGAGGGCTATGAAAAGGCAAAGGAAGCCGTTAAGGGCTTTGAGTCGGCAACAGGATTTCTCAAAAGAGAGATATCAAACGTGCTGAAGCTGAAAAAATGCCCTGAGCTTAAATTTATCGCAGATAATTCTATCGAGCATTCAGCAAAGATAAACAAGCTTCTTAAAGAAGTTCTGCCCGAAGAAGAAAAAGAAGAGAAAGACGGCGAAGAACAATAGAGGAGAAAGGATATTATGACATTTCAGGATATTCTTAAAATATTTGAAGAAAATGACAATTTTCTTATTTTAACTCATAAAAGTCCCGACGGCGATACGCTTGGTTCAGGCTTTGCCCTGTGCGCTTTTCTGAGAGATATGGGGAAAAAGGCTGACGTTGTAAATTCCGACAGCTTTCCCGAAAGATATGATCTTATCTATGAGAGCTATTACCCTCAGGAATTTGATGTGAAGTACGTTATCGCAGTGGATATCGCAGACACAAATCTTCTTGGCAGCAACCTTTCAAAGTATGCCGAGGAGGGTGCGATCGACCTTTGCATCGACCACCACATCTCAAACAAGTATTTTGCAAAGCAGTCATATGTAGAAGCAGACGCTTCTGCCGCAGCACTTATAATGTATAAGATATTCAAAGCTTCAGGCAGAAAGATATCACGTCAGATAGCGAGATGCCTTTATACAGGCATTGCAACGGATACAGGCTGCTTCAAGTATGAAAACACAACTCCGCAGGCTCATATCGCCTGTGCAGAGCTTATGTCATATGGCATAGATTTTGCTTATATCAACAGAAAAATGTTTGATGTAAAAAGCAAGGGCAGACTTATGGTGGAGCAGTCCGTTACAGCGAATATGGAGTATTACTGCGGTGGCAAATGCTCTATGATAGTGCTTACAAAAGAGCTAATGGAGAAAAGCGGCGTTGACGCTGCCGAGTTCGAGGGACTTGCTTCTATACCATTGTCCGTTGAGGGCGTGAAAATAGGCATAACAGTTAAGCAAAGACACGAGAACGTCTTTAAAATATCAGTAAGAAGCGACGATGAGATAGACGCTTCTGCATTCTGCCGTGAGTTTGGCGGCGGAGGACACATAAGAGCCGCAGGCTGTGAGATAACAGGAAGCCTTGAAGAAGTAAAGGCTAAGCTTCTCAAGCAAGCGGAAAAGGTCTTGGGCTGATGAGCTTGGATAACAGAAAGGATAATATCTGCGGCATTTTGCCTGTAAAAAAGCCCGAGGGCTGGACTTCTTTTGACGTTATCGCAAAGCTCAGAGGCGTTCTAAGGATAAAAAGATTGGGTCATTCAGGGACCCTTGACCCTATGGCAACAGGCGTTCTGCCTGTTTTCGTGGGCAGAGCCACAAAAGCCTGCGATATTATTCCCGACAGACGAAAGGTCTATACCGCAGGCTTTCAGCTTGGGGTAAGCACCGATACCTTAGACAGCACAGGAAAGACGTTAAAAACAAGCGACAAGGCAGTTACCAGAGCCGACCTTGAATGTGCAAAAAGCAGTTTTGTAGGCGATATTATGCAGGTGCCGCCTATGTATTCTGCAATAAAAGTGAACGGCAAAAAGCTCTATGAGCTTGCAAGAGCAGGCAAAGAAATAGAGCGTGAGCCGAGAGCTGTCCATATCGACAGCATTGATATAATAGAATATGACGAAGCTTCACGCAGGGGCGTAATGAAAGTTGATTGCGAAAAAGGTACTTATATACGCTCCGTTATCAGCGACATAGGTGAAAAGCTTGGCTGCGGCGGAATGATGACTTCTCTTGAGCGTTCCTATTCAGGTGGCGTCGATATAAAGGATTGCTATACCATAGAGGAGATAGCCGAAATTTGTGAGCAGGATAAGCTGCCACAAATGCTTATCCCACTTGACAGAGCCTTTGAAAGCTACGAAAAAACTACCCTTGGACAGTGGGAAACAAAGCTTTATAGAAACGGAGTAAAGCTCAGACCTGAGCAGACAGGGATAAAAGATCTGTCAGAGGACAAGCTCTACCGTGTCTACGGCAGTGATAACAGCTTCCTCGGTATCGGCGCTTTTCATGAGGGCAGCTTCAGAAGCTTCAAAAATTTCTGATAATTTGTTTTATTCGGAGGGATATTTTGACGGATATAACAAACAGCGGGTTTATCCCCAAAAAAAGGACAGTTTGCGCTCTTGGACTTTTTGACGGAGTCCACAGAGGACATCAGCTCATAATAACAACGGCTGTGAAAAAGGCTCAGAGCCTTGACGGACATTCGGCAGTTTTCTGTTTCAAGACCGACACAGTGACCTCAAAAGGTCATGACGGCAGGATAGAAATGCTTATGAGCGACGAGGAAAAGCATAAAAAAATGGCAGAGCTTGGGGTCGAAGTGCTTTTCTCACCTGATTTTGCAGAGTTCAAAGGAATGTCACCGGAGGATTTTGTGAAAAAGGTGCTGAAAGAAAGGCTCAATTGCAGCGGTGCAGTGTGCGGAAACGATTTTACATTCGGCAAAGGCGCACAGGGCAAGGCTGTTGACCTTAAAAGGCTCGGTGAAAAATATGATATAGATGTGGAAATAGTAAGTCCACTGCTCATGGGCGGCGAGGTCATAAGTTCCACTGAGATAAGACGATGCGTCCGTGAGGGCGAGATAGCCAAAGCAAATGAAATGCTGGGTTATCATTTTGGATTCTGCCTTGAAGTGGAACACGGCTTTCAACGTGGCAGAACATGGGATTTCCCCACAATAAATCAGCAGATACCAAAGGGCAGGGTAATGCCGAAATTCGGCGTTTATTGCTCCGCTGTTGAAATAGACGGAAATAAGTATGCAGGCGTGACAAATATAGGCGTAAAGCCTACCGTCCATGTTGAAACAGCTCCCCTTGCAGAAACCTTCATCATGGATTATCATGGGGATCTTTACGGCAGAAAGCTAAAACTTGAACTGCATGAATTTCTCCGCCCCGAAAAAATGTTTGACAGCTTTGACAGCCTCCGTGAGGAGATAGCAAAAAACAAAGAGCAGGCGGTCAGATACTTTGAGGAAAATAAAATATGACAAGTGAAGATTTGCCAAGACGAAAGAAAATACGTCTTGAGGGTTATGATTATTCTGCGAACGGCTTGTATTTTGTGACGATATGTGTTACTGAAAAATACCAAGTCCTGTGGGAGAATGTAGGGGCGAACAGTGTTCGCCCGCTGACTGCAAATGAAATTCTGCACCCAAAACTTTCTGTTACAGGAAAACTTGTAAAGAGAAAACTCACAGAGATATCTGGGCACTATCCCGATGTTTTTGTAGAGATGTCTTGTATCATGCCTGACCATGTGCATATTATAATCAAAATTGAAAAACAGCCGAAAAACGGGCGAACACTGTTCGCCCCTACAAGTGAAACACCGACACTTTCAAGGGTCATAAAACATTTCAAGGAGGCTGTCACAAAAGAACTAGGTTATTCCATATGGCAAAAATCTTTTTATGATACGATAATCAAAAACAGAAAGCAACACGCAGAAATAAGGCAGTATATTGCAAATAATCCTGCGAAATATGTAAAAAATGCATTTGATGAGCAGGATATGAAATAAGACTCTAATTTTGAAAGGAAGATATAAATGAACAAGGTAAGAACAAGATTTGCACCTTCACCAACAGGTTATATGCACATAGGTAACCTGAGAACAGCACTCTTTACCTATCTTATTGCAAAGCAGAACGGAGGAGACTTTATTCTCCGTATCGAGGATACAGACCAGGAGCGTTATGTTGACGGTGCTGTTGAGGTCATCTATAAGACACTTAAAGACGTTGGTCTTAATTGGGACGAAGGCCCTGATATCGGCGGACCTGTAGGCCCTTATATCCAGTCACAGAGAATGGGTATGTTCAAGAAATATGCCGAGGAGCTTGTTGAAAAGGGTGAAGCTTATTATTGCTTCTGCGACAAGGAAAGACTTGAGGAAGTAAGAGCCATTCAGGAAGCAAGCGGTATCGCTCCAATGTATGACAGACATTGCCGTAACCTCTCACCTGAAGAGATAAAGGAAAAGCTTGACGCAGGTGTTCCTTATGTTATCAGACAGAAAATACCTACAGAGGGCGAAGTTACTTTCCATGACGAGCTTTACGGCGATATCACTGTTGACTGCTCTACCCTCGACGACCAGATACTTATAAAGACAGACGGTATGCCTACCTATAACTTTGCAAACGTCGTTGACGACCACCTTATGGGTATCACCCACGTTGTAAGAGGTAACGAGTACCTTGCTTCTGCACCTAAGTATAACCTGCTCTATAAGGCTTTCGGCTGGGAGATACCAACCTATATCCATGTTGAGCATATCATGAAAGATAAACAGCATAAGCTCTCAAAGAGAGACGGTGACGCTTCCTATGAGGATCTTATGAAAAAGGGCTATCTTAAAGAAGCCGTTATAAACTATATCGCTCTGCTTGGCTGGGCGCCAAAGGGCGAGAACGAGATATTCTCACTTGAAGAGCTTGTTAAGGAATTCGATATCCACGGACTTTCTAAGTCCCCTGCTATCTTTGACCCTGCTAAGCTTAAAGCTATCAACGGCAAGTATATAAAGGCTATGACTCCTGAGAAGTTCGCTGAGTATGCTATACCTTATATCAAGCAGTCCGTTCATAGAGAGGACGTTGACCTTAACGAGATCGCAAAGCTCTTGCAGGCAAGAACAGAGCTTTTCACAGAGATACCTGAAATGGTAGACTTTATCGACGCTCTCCCTGAGTATGATATAGCTCTCTATACACATAAGAAGATGAAAACGAACCCTGAAAATTCTCTTGAATCTCTCAAAGAAGTTCTCCCTGTTCTCGAGGGCGTTGAGGATTGGACAGAGGAAAATATCCATGATGCACTCTTTGACCTTATCGGCAAGCTTGGCGTAAAGAACGGCATCGTTCTGTGGCCTCTTAGAGTTGCAGTTTCAGGTAAGGCGTTCACTCCGGGCGGCGGTGTTGAGATATCATATCTCATCGGCAAGGAGGATACTCTTGCAAGAATAAGAAAGGGCATTGAGAAGCTGTCATAATAAAAACTACGAAAATGTTGAATATGTGTAGGGGCGAAATAATTTCCAAACAAGTGGGATGTCGGATCTCTGCAAAGCAGAAATTGCACCGCTCCCCTACAAATTACATAGATACATCGCTTTTAAACAGATAAATAATTCAACAGCGGAGCATTTTGAGTATTTGCTACTTTAAATTTACTTAAAATGCTCTGTATTTCGTACAGCTATCACTCCCCTGTCACATAAGTATTATAAAATTGTAAAGACTTATGAATGCTTTTCCTAAGAGGAGGAAATAAAATGATAGAGGTTATAAACCTTACCAAGAGATACGGCGACAAAAAAGCTGTCGATAATATCTCTTTTAAAGCTGAGGACGGCGAAGTTCTCGGCTTCCTCGGTCCTAACGGAGCGGGAAAATCCACCACCATGAATATCCTTACAGGCTACATATCCTGTACAGACGGCAAAGCCCTTATAGACGGCGTAGATATCCTTGAAGACCCTATCAAGGCTAAAAAGCAGATAGGCTATCTCCCTGAGCTTCCGCCCCTTTATATGGATATGACCGTAAAAGAATATCTCTATTTTGTCTATGACCTTAAAAAGTGTAAGCTTCCAAAGGTGTCACATCTTAAAGATATATGCGGACTTGTAAAGATAGACCATGTTTATAACAGAATAATCAAGAACCTGTCAAAAGGTTATAGACAGAGAGTAGGTCTTGCTCAGGCTCTTATCGGCAATCCAAAGGTTCTTATCCTGGACGAGCCTACAGTAGGTCTTGACCCTAAGCAGATAATCGAGATAAGAACTCTTATAAGAAAGCTCGGCAAAAATCATACCGTTATCCTTTCTTCCCATATCCTCTCTGAGGTGCAGGCTGTCTGCGATAAGATAATAGTTATCAACGAGGGCAAGGTTGTCGCAAACGATACAGAGGAACACCTCTCACAGAAGCTCTCAGGCGAGCATAAGCTCACTGCAAAGATACAGGGCGATAAGGATAAGATCGTCAGAGCAATGCAGGGCATAAAGGGCGTTGAAAAAGTCATCTGCGACGCAAGCCATAAAGACGGCGTGAACGATATAAGAATAGAGGCAAAAGAGGGCGTGGATATCAGACGTGACGTCTTTGAAACAGTTGTTAAAAACGGCTGGTATATGCTTGAACTTAAGACCTCTGAGCTTTCACTTGAAGATATATTCCTCAAGCTCACAATGGGCGAGGCTTTGCCTGCCCTTGAAAATACTTCCGATAAGGAGGGAAATGACTAATGGGCGCAATATTCAGACGAGAGGTAAGAAGCTATTTTACCTCACCTATCGGTTATATTTTCCTTGCGGCATTCTATGCCTATTCAGGCGTAATGTTTGCAAACTACAGCCTTGAAAGCGGCTATACAAGACTTGATTCCGTTTTCAGTGCGCTTCTTATAATCATAATAGTGCTTATACCTGTCCTCACCATGAGGACCATATCCGAGGAAAAGCGAACAAAAACAGACCAGTGTCTGCTCACCGCCCCCGTGGGTCTTGGCAGCATAGTTGTTGGTAAATTCCTTGCCGCTTTCCTTATCTATATCATAGCTATCGCTATCACAGGCGTTTTTGCAGTTGTCGTATCCGCTTTCGGTACGCCTGACTGGAACGTCGTTGTGGGCAATATCGTCGCTCTGGCACTTGTTGGCGGCGCTTATATCGCTATCGGTATCTTCTGCTCATCTTTCACAGAAAACCAGATAGTTGCCGCAGTAATAAGCTTTATCGCACTTATCTTCGTGTCGTTCCTGTCAACTATAGGCAATCTTCTGCCTTTTGAATGGCTCACAACAGTGTGCGAAAAGGTGTCATTCGGCGAGAGATATTATTCATTCACCTATGGACTTTTTGATTTTTCTAACGTTGTGTTCTTTCTGAGTGCAATAGTGGCATTTCTTTTCCTCACGGTGAGAGTGCTTGAAAAACGCCGCTGGGGCTAAAGGAGGGCTGTTTAAATGGAAGAGAATAATAACGAAAAGATCTCTGTATCAGGAGCAGACCTGCTTAAAGACGTTGTAGCAGACGAAAAGGCAGCAAAGACCGCTCCAAAGGATACAGAAAAGGATAAAAAAGATAAAGACAAAAAGAAAGATAAAAAAGAGAAAAAGACAAAGGACGGCAAAAAGTTCAATGCCAAAAAGCTCAAGCATGGAACAATGGCAACAGTGTTCACCTGCGTTTTTGTCGCTCTGCTTGTACTAGTGAATGTTGTCACAACAATGCTTTTTGACAGATATCCTATCACTATCGACCTGACTACAAATAAGATATATTCAGTTTCAAACGATACAGAGGATTATGTAAAGAAAGTGAACGTAGACGTTCAGGTAACTATCTTCGCAGACGAGAATACTTATACAAATTACAGCTCTTATAATAAGCAGGCTGTTGAGCTTTTGAAAAACTATTGTAAGCTCAATCACCATATCACATATCGTTTCGTTGATATCGACTCACACCCTGAGATAGTTAAGGAGTATACCGATACTATCAGCCAGTTCGATATGATATTTGAAACAAAAACAAAGGTTGACGGCAAAGAGATAAGCCGAACAAGAAAGCTCGGTATGCTCGATCTCCTTACATTCACAGACGAGTTCGAGCAGAAGCTGTCACAATCAGGCTACAGCATAGATACCCTTGCCCAGCAGGCAGGCGGCGACCTTTCATTCCTGTCCTATTACGGCAGCTATGTTGAGTCGTCAAACGCAGAGCAGGCTTTCACTTCTGCACTTATGACAGTAACAGACCCTAACCCTGTCTATGTTACTATCCTCACAGGCAGAAGCGAGCTTACACAGCTCACATATTTCCAGACGCTTCTTACAGCTAACGGCTATAACGTGAACACAGTGGATATAACCTCCGAGGATATCCCTGCCGATACAGACGTTGTGGTTATCCCTGCTCCTAAGACTGACTATCTGGAGGAGGATATCAAAAAGGTCAGCGACTTCCTTAATAATGACGGAAATCTTGGCAAACAGCTCCTCTATATCGCTTCTTATGGTCAGGAGGACACCCCGAATCTTGATGAGTTCCTGTCAGAGTATGGACTTTCTGTCGGAAAGGGCGTTATCTGCGAAAGCGACTCAGGCAAGTATTATAACTCACCTTGCGTAACAGTTGCGTCAGATGTGTCCGATAACTTCACTCAGGACGTTTCTACAGAGAACCCGGCTATCCTTTCAGCACTCTGCCGTCCTGTAAACACACTCTTTGACGAGCAGGATATGGTGTCTACAGACGCCTACCTCAAGTCCTCAGATTCTGCCTATACCGCAAATGTTGATATATCACAGACCACAGGTCAGGTGAATATAGGCGATGCTCTGGTAAAGGGTCAGCAGAATTATATGGCTGTCGGCTCAAAGGCAAAATTTACAGACGATAACAAAACTCTCTATAGCAATGTTATCGCAGTAGGTTCAGAGGGTATGCTGTCTGATACCTACTTGCAGTATTCACAGTATCAGAACAGCGAGTATTTCATAAGCGTTATAAACGGCCTTACCGGAAAGACCGCAGGTATCACTATCACACCAAAAACTATCACAGGCAATGTTTTCGATATCACTCAGCAGCAGAAAACAGTTCTTAAATGGACATTCTGCCTTGGCGTACCTGTTGTAGTTCTTATAGTGGGTATCGTTATCTGGGCAAGAAGAAAGAATAAGTAAAACACAGAGGTAATCACAAATGAATGGTAAATTGCAGGGTATCATTATCTGCGGAGTCACAGCCGCTTGTCTGGTGGGAGTAATGGCGTTTCTCAACTCCACCTCAGGCAAATCAGACGCAGACTCCAGCTCATCGTCAACAGCGGCAGTTTCAAGTCAGGACGAGAGCGTTGTTATCCTTACAAAGTCAAGCGACGATATAACAAGCGTAAAGGTTTCAAACGAACATGGCGAGTATTCCGTTAATAAGTTCGAGTCAGGTAAATCCACATGGAGCATACCTGAGCTTGGCACTCTCAATGCAAATGCCACCGCAGAAGCTTCCATGATATCGAATCTTGACGGCTTCAAGGCGAAAAAGCTCGTTGAAGAAAACGTTGAGGATATGTCAAAATACGGTCTTGATAAGCCCACAGCAGATCTCACAGTTGAATACAGCGACGGCACTGCCACTACCCTTCATGTAGGCTCTGTTTCACCAAGCAACGAAAGATACAGCTATGTGAGCCTTGACGATGAAAAGACCGTCTATATGGTAATGGGAACAAAGCTTTCATACTATACAGATCCAGTGACCGCATATGCGAACCTTACTTTGCTCACAAAGCCGGCTGACGACGATTGGCCTGACTATGGCAAGGAAACAGTTACAAGAAAAGATCTGGACTATGAAATGGCGTTTGAAAATAACCCGAACGAGATAGAGGGACTTTCAGGTCAGGTAATGACAGAGCCTATCTTCTCATACCTGAACATCACAAATTCTTCAGCAACTACCCATGGTATGTGGGGACTTACAGCACAGAGCTGTGAGGTCATCGCACCTGATGAAACTGCAATGAAGGAGCATGGACTTTCCGACCCGTTCGCAACAGTAAGACTCTCGGGAGACGGCTATGACTATACCCTTAAAATAGGCGACCCTGTCTATGCAACAGCAGGCGACAGCAGTGAAACAACAGATACAGTGTCTGCATATTATTGCTACTTTGAGGGCGTAAAGGGCGTTGACGCTATATACCTCGTTTCAGCCGATAACCTCCCATGGGCAACGATCAAAGCAGAGGACGTTATCACAAGCCTTATGACTTCAAACTACCTTGTTGACCTTAAGAACGTTGAGGTAGTCTATAATGGTAAAAAGACCGTTTATGAGGTGGAAAGCTCAGGCGCAAGCACGGATACAGATTCTGACGGCAAAACTACTGCACAGGTAACAAAGGTCACAACAGACGGCAAGGAGCTTGATGTTGACAACTTTAAGACCTTCTATCAGTATCTTATGGGTTGCCCGACAAATGAGATTTACTTCACAGACCCTGAGGGCGAAAGCTATCTGACTATAACATTCGACCGCAAGGACGGCAAAAAGGACGTTATGGAGATTTATAAGGATTCTTCAAGACGTTCTGTAGTCAAGCTAAATGGTGAAACCTCATTCAGAATACAGTCAACTTGGGTAGATACGTTCGTTGCAAATATGGACAGACTTCTTAAAGGCGAGGCTGTGGACGATAACTATTAAAACGCATACCCCATGCTAAGCATATGATCTGACGGGCGAACAGCGTTCGCCCCTACGGTCATGTTTCGACAGCTTTCGCAAAGAATATGTGATACAATATGTATCCCACATAAAGCAAGGCTGAAAACCTGCGCAAAAAAGTTGTCAAAAGCTCTTTTAATTATGTGAAAAGTATGGTATAATAAAATAGTAAACAAAAAGAGAAATATATTATGAGAAAGGCGGAGAGATAAATGGCAGAAGAAAAGAAAGCTTTTTTCACCTATAAGGGCGTTCCACTGGTGAGAAAAGGGAATAATATCTATTTTGGAAATATGTATGACGAGTTCGTAGTCATGATAGAAATACTTTCTACAGAAAAGGTCGGCGGTATCGACGTTGCAAATAAGGTAAGAATAAGAAAATTTGCAACAGACAGCACACTGCCTCCGAATAAGCAGATAGTTAAGGTAGCAGAGAAATCAAGCCTCTATGAAGCACTTGATTTTGCCTGCGCATGGCTCAAGGTATCATAAAAACATAATAGAAACGACCGGCGTGTATCACGAAGATACACGCCGGTTTTGTATGTGTTATTCAACGTTCGGTCTTGTTATAAGGGGCATTATTTCATCTATCATTTCCTTTGGCAAATTGTAATCCTGAAATTCGCCTGTATCATCTTTTATGCTAAAATTGCATATTTTACTTTCAGAGTGCATACCGCCTGAGGTGTCCCACGAATACTGTGAAACATCGATAACACAAATGCTCTCATACGCATCACTTGATTCATCCTTTTCGAGAGAGATTCCATAAGAGTCTGCGCCACCGTATTCTAAGCCGTCAATGTAAGGATAATCCTTGCATACCGATTTAGCATTCTCTATCCATGCAGTTATCTTGTGGATAGTGTTCTTGTCTGTTATCTCATATGGCTCTTCTCCATACCAGTGATGAATATAATATGCCGAAATTTCAGCATTTTCATCAACCTTTGATGATGAAGTTGTGGTAGTTGTCATTGTTGTAGAAGCTGTTGTCACAACTGTACTGCTGTCATTGACCTTGCTTTTGTTATCATTGTCTGTTGTCTGTGAGCATGAGCAAAGAAGCAGTGAGAGCGCTAAAACCAAATAAACTGTCTTTTTCATGTTTTGTCACCTACCCTTAAATGTAAACACAGTCGTCCTGATATGTGTAATGGATTCGTATATCATTTTTTCCATACCCATCGTTAACAATAAAATATTTATCAACTAATTTATTATTATTATCGAAGCATTGAACAATGCCATATGTTAGTACCCAATGATTTCTCCCCTTTGCTCCACCATAATTCGGATGCTTTATAATAAGTAATATGGTTGGAGAATTTGACGTGAGTATCCTGTAAAAACAAAATCCCCATGAATCACCGCCATAGTAAGCGTCAGGCGATGAAGTAAAACTACATATTTTATCTTTTTTTGCGTTGCTAAGTCCATTTATTATTCCATTCCGGTCTGTTTCTCTCGGAATATAATTGTTAAGGGTGTTGAAAAGACTTTTGGGATTATTAGAATAAGAATTGCTCAAACAATTGTTGTCTTTGTAGTCATCAATATAGCATAAGTTGATAACAGCTGCTAACGCCCCACATTGATTAGATGTGTTGTAGTTCAGTTTTCTAGGTGTTCCAGATACTTTTGAAACCGTTGTGTGCAATCCTGAATTAGCCCTGGAAGCACTTGAACTTATAAAATTAGTTGATGAAAGTTTTATGCTCTCATTAGTAAAACTCTCAGTAACTTCGTTGAATTGCTCGTCTGTTAAAATCTCACCTGTTCGCAAATTTTTGTAATCAGTGCTTGTTTTAGTCAAGTATTCAAGTGGACCAGCATAATATAAATCGCCTTGTAAGTCGCTATATGGAGATGATGATGTAGGACTATACTCTATTGTATTTCCTGACAAATCATATATCACATATCCCGACTCCATTTCAGCGCAGAAAGCAATGGTTCCTTCATCTGCTCCATGTAAGTTGTGAATTTTAACCACTTGTCCCATGTTTTCAGCGCTGGTTAAATCTGAAACAGAAGTTGGTAATGTAAGAACCTCCTGGTTATCAAGAGCAAACGTTGCGATTGAACTTTGTGAGAAAATCACAACACAAGCAGAAACCATAGCTAAAACTCTTCCTTTAATGTTCATAATGGTAAACCTCCTATAATTTATTATATACACAATATACCATATTTAAGCACTGCCGTCAATATCCAATATATACAAATAAATATCAGTTATTAGTGCGTTTTGGACAATGACAAAAAGCATGACGATTTTCAATCGTTTAAGTTTCAAAAGTCTACAATCCCGAAAAAGTTTTTTGAAAATACGCCCATTTTTTTGGCTTTACCCCCTTGTAAAGCTATCGGAAGTATGCTAAAATAATATAAGCGTTATGAATAATGACGGGATCTATGAGGGAAACGTTTACGCCATTTTGGTGAAACGTTTACAACTTTAAAATATTGAAAAGGAGCGTATAAAAAATATGCAGTATGGTTATTTTGACCTTGAACACAAGGAATACGTCATCACAAGACCTGACACACCTGCACCTTGGGCTAACTATCTCGGCTCACCTGAGTACGGTGCTATCGTATCCAACAACGGCGGCGGATACAGCTTTGTAAAGAGCGGTGCTAACGGAAGAATAATCCGTTATCGTTTCAACTCAAATATCGGTCTTCCTGGCAGATATATCTACATCAGAGATAACGACGCCAAGGATTATTGGTCATGCACATGGCAGCCTGTAGGCAAGCCTCTTGATCAGTATAAGACAGAGTGCCACCATGGTACAGCTTATACAACTATCAAGTCTGACTATGCAGATATCCACTCTGAGCTTACATATTATGTTCCTCTGAACAAAACATATGAGGTATGGAGAACTAAGATCACAAATAACTCTGACAGATACAGAAACCTTTCAACATTCGGCTTTGTAGAGTTCACAAATGAGAACAACTACGAGCAGGATCAGGTAAACCTCCAGTATACACTGTTCATCACAAGAACAAGCTTTGAGGGCAATAAGATCGTTCAGCACATCAATGAGAACAGCGGTAAGGACGAGAACGGCTCTAACTGGAGAGAAAGATTTTTCGGCGTAGTTGGCGCTCCTGTTTCCGCTTATAACGGTAATCTGGACAGCTTTATCGGCTCTTACAGAACATACGGCAACCCTGTTGCAGTTGAAAGAGGCTTCTGCGATAACAAGCTCAACTATAACTCAAACGCTTGCGGCGCTCTTCAGTCTGACATTATCCTTGCTCCTGGCGAAACAAAGGAGATAATCTATGTTGTTGGTCAGAAGAATCCAAAGGTAGCAGACGAGATACTCGCTGCATATAACGAGCCTGGCAAGGTAGACGCTGAGGTAAAGGAGCTTATCGCTTACTGGCATGGTCAGCTCAATAACTTCCAGATCGAAACTCCTTCTGACGAGTTCAATAACATGGTAAACGTATGGAACGCTTATCAGTGCTTCATCACATTTATCTGGTCAAGAGCTGCATCATTCATCTATTGCGGTCTGAGAAACGGCTACGGCTATAGAGATACAGTTCAGGATATTCAGGGTATTATCCATATCAATCCTGAGCTTGCTGCTGAAAAGATCAGATTTATGATCTCTGCACAGGTAGATAACGGCGGCGGACTTCCACTTGTTAAGTTCGACCACAAGGCAGGCCACGAAACTTGCCCGGACGAGAACGATGAGAACTCTATCTACGCTAAGGAAACAGGCCACCCATGCTATAGAGCAGACGACGCTCTCTGGCTCTTCCCAACAGTTAATAAGTATATCGGCGAGAGCGGAAACAAGGCGTTCCTCGATGAAGTTATCGTATATGCAAACGGCGGCGAGGATACAGTTTACGAGCATCTTAAGAGAGCTATCAACTTCTCAATGGAAAGACTTGGCGCTCATACAATGCCAGCAGGTCTTTATGCTGACTGGAACGACTGCCTCAGACTTGGCAAGAAGGGTGAGTCAACATTCGTTGCATTCCAGCTCTACTATGCAATGAGCATCATCAAGGGCTATGCTCTTGACAGAGGCGATAATGAGTACGCTGCTTATATCGACAAGGTACAGCCTGAACTCGGCAAGAGCCTTGAAGCTTGCTGGGACGAGGATAGATTCATCAGAGGCTACAGAGAGAACGGCGAGATCGTTGGCGCTAAGAAGGATCCAGAGGCTTCAATGTGGCTCAACCCACAGTCTTGGTCAGTTATCTCAGGCTTCGCATCTGATAAGCAGGCTGAAACAGCAATGGAAAAGGTACACGAGATACTCAATACTCCATTTGGCGTAAAGATCATGGAGCCACCTTATGTAGATCATTACTTTGACGGTGCTCTCATGCACATCTTTAACCCTGATACAAAGGAGAATGGTGGTATCTTCTCACAGACACAGGGCTGGGCTATCCTTGCAGAGTCACTTCTCGGTCATGGTGACAGAGCATTCGAGTACTTCCTCGAGTCCTCACCTGCTAACATGAACGATAAGGCAGAAGTAAGAATACTTGAGCCATACGTTCACGGTCAGTTTACAGAGTCAACACGTTCACCATATGCAGGACGTTCACACGTTCATTGGCTGACAGGTACAGGCTCAACAGTAATGGTAGGCTGCGTAGAGGGTATCTGCGGTATGAGACCAAACGCAGAGGGACTTGTAATAAGCCCATCTATCCCACACACATGGGACGGCTTCAAGATCGAAAAGAACTTCCGTGGCAAGCACCTTTCTATCGACATTCAGAACCCAGACCACGTTCAGAGCGGCGTAAAGTCTATGACAGTCAACGGCGAAGCAGTTGAAGGCAACTTCGTGTGCGAGTGCAAGATGACAGAGCAGACAAACATCGTTGTTGTTCTTGGATAATTGCTTTAATGCTTAAAACAATATAAAACCTTCGGCAGCAGACGCTATCATGTGCCTGCTGCCGATTTTTAATAACATTTAGATTTATTTAGTAAATTGTACAAAACATAAACAAGTAATATGTTAAAATTGTCAATTGTAGTAATTATCCAATTCGAGTATAATTATTACAGGAGGCGATATTATGAAAAAAATTATATCAACAGTATTAGCTTTTGCTATCATGGGAACAATGTCAACTGATGTGTTAGCTTACTCAAATGAAAGCTACTATTCTGTGCCTAGTATGATTCAATACACCATTGAGAATGATAACATGGGCGATATTGTGAACAGACACCAGCTACTTAATCAGGAAAATGAACAAGTGGCAACTTGTTTAGACTGTGAGAATGGATATATCATCTATGATGTAAATGATTGCATTATAGAGTATAGTCCAACAGCAGAGTCACCATATGCAAATTATGACGATATTGTCTATTATGGCGGTCCGTTAGAATATGTGACAGAAGAAAATGGTGAGTTCTTTGATATCACTACTGGTAATAATGTCAGTGATTTTGATTTTGAGCCAATAGAATCGTCCGAATATTCTATTCAGACATTCAGTTCAACCTCAAATATTAGAGATGTTTCATGGACAGTAAAGGGAAAAACGAGACTTTTAAATTACAATGGAGGCGATTTAAACGCTTGTGGTTCTTTAGCTACGACTATTCTGTTATTCTATTATTATGATTATGTGTCTCATGATTATTTGAAATCTGCATATGCTAACGATCCCCAAAAAGCCTTTGAAACTTTAAGAAAAATAATTGAACCCCAAAAAATTGGAACTAATTATGAAGAATTAACTTCTGGCATAGAAAAAGCGTATAAACAAGTTACGTCATTAACATCGCTTGAAACAGTTACACGACGTTCGGGTGATTATTGGGGAATGACATATTACAATGTGAATGCGTTAAATACTCCAGTAATTGCGGGTCTGGCAAATCACCCTATTTATAAAGGCCATTGGGTTGTAGCATATGGGACAAAACTACGATATAATGGTAATAAGATTATCTATAAATGGTATATAGTAAATGATGGCTGGGGTAATGATAATGTAGTGATTAACAGCAACTATTGTGATGGCATAGTATATCTTACAAAATGTAAATAAACTGTTATGGAGGCGATATTATGAACAAAACGAAATATAAAATATTATTTATTTTCACTTTGTCAGGAATAGCTGTAATGACAGCCTGCGGAAATACCACAGAAAGCAGTGCCGCCCCAACGCCTGCAAACAGCTCTGTTGTGCTCGGTGAAAGCACTGAACAAAGTGAAGCTTCGGTGGACAATGATAGTATCACAGAACTTGATTTCAGCAATATAAATGGCTTTGGCGTGTCTGCCGAGTATGGCGACCCATATGCAAAGGGGAAAAACTGGGATATAACAGATGAAACGGCTATAACAGAATTTCGCCAGCTCCTCAACGAAAGTTTAAGCTATGCGGTCGATGAAAATACAGCAAAAAATGGAATGCTTTCAAAGGGTACTGCTCAGTGGAAAGTATCAGACGGTAAAGAATATAGCATAATTGTCAGACAAACGACGGCAGATGCGTATAACGTAAAGATAAATAAGTGTTACTACAACGTGCCTGAAGATCTGATAAATAAGCTTTCGGATATTATCACAGAACAAAAAGAAAACTAATATGCAAAAAAACTCCAGACAGTCGGAAAACCTGTCGGGAGAAGTCTTATTAAGGGGATCAATAAGTTATCGCTGTGTTTGTTTCTTTCAGCATATTTATTATATCATATCTATTTTCGTTTTTGTTAAGCTGGCTGCTTAGTTTTCACTAAATATTTTGTGTCCTATTTAATTCATATAACATAAATGAAAACAAAAATCGGCGGATACGAACTCTCGTATCCGCCAAAATATTATTATAGATCCTTATGAAATAAGCCAGTTAAGTATCTGGAAGTTAGGCTTTGTGTCATCAACGACAGTTACCTCAACAGTGTGAGTAGCCACCTCGTCAGATGAGTATATCTGCTGTGCCTTAGCATAGTTGCCCCAGCCGCTTGTGAAGTCAGCGTTGATAGTCGCAACGTCCTCGCCATCGACCTTTACCGCAGCCACGCCGGACTTGCCGTCAACTGTCATGTAGTATATCATACCAATGTTCTTTGCAGTTATCTCAAACTTGATAGTGCCGCCTGTTGTCGTTCCCCAACCGTCTGTGAACTTCTGGAATGTTGTAACATCTGTGAATGTTCCCTCATCAGTTGTCTTTACAATGTCCTCTGTCTGACGGCTTCCGATAGTAGCGTCAGCGAATACATCGCCCGTCGGTGCAGCAGTGCTTGTGTCAAATGCCTTCGCTTCCTTGTCAACGCTGTCAATATTGTCCTTTATGTTGCCAACGAATTTTGTGAGCAGTGAAGCCATTATAATGTGTCCGTCATCATTAGGGTGAACGTTGTCAGGTGAAATGTCAGCCCATGTGAAGTTGCCAGCCTCTATCTCAGGCATAACAGCGTCATGATAAGAAATCATAGGAATGTTGTAAGCCTGTGCTACCTTGAGATGTGCAGCCTGTGGAGATGTGCCCCCCTCAGTTGAAGGCTCAAGTATCATAACTGCAGGATTGTTGTCCTGCTCAAGACACATTCTTACAAGGCTGTCCATGCAGGACTCATAAAATTCATCATCAGCGTCATTGATAAACTCGATAACGATAATGTCAGGCTTAGCCTCCAAAGCGTCACGCTGTGCCCTGTGAACACCTATGTATGAGTCAGTTGCACCGATACCGGCATTAGTAACATCAACATAGAAGCTTATGTTTTCCTCCCACCAGCTCTTGAACTGGTTTACATACTGATTAGTTGAGGAGTTAGCACCCGAACCTGCCGTGATAGAGTCGCCGATGAAACAGATCTTTGTTGTCTCCTTAGGATTTTGCAGAGCGTAGTCGAGCTTAGCCGCAAGACGGGAAGTGTCGCCCTCGTTGATAACGCTTCTGGCGATCATGTTCTCAGTAGCACCATTTTTAACATCTATCTTTTCCGTAGATGCAGGGTATTCAGCAAGAAGCTTGTCTGAAACACTTTCGGTATCAGCCGCACTTGAATCGGAAGCCTGAGAGTTTGCCGCAGCGGAGTTTGAGTCAGCAGCAGAAGAGCTGTTTGAATCACCGCAGCTTGTGAGAGCAGCGCTTGTCATGCAAAGAGCAAGAGCCGCCGCAAGGAATTTCTTCATAGTAATAAGGTCCTTTCATATCTTGATTTTGCCAAATGGCTGTATATATTAACAAATATATTATACAACAAAAAGCAAATTAATGCAATAGGTATAAAACGATTACATTTGAATAAATCAGGGGCGAGGCTAAGTGAGGAGCGGAGTTAAATGAGGAGTGAGGAGTGAGGAATGACAGTGCCACACAAAGTAGAGTACCCAACACCGAGCGAAGCGAGCAAAAGGTCCAGGGACACGTCCCTGGTCAGGGTCAAGGGGTGAAACCCATTGTGTGTACAGGGCAAAGCCCTGTCGGAGTTTGAGGCAGAGCCTCATTCGGCGTAAGCCGACAAGGTGCAGATTGTAGTATCAAAAGCAGATAGAAATAGGATATCAGATGAAAGTGATATCGGAGAATTAAATCTGCACCGTCTTTCTAGCCCTAAGCGCAATGTAGATACGCAAAGAGCGAAGCGATTTTGCGGCGGCAGGAACTTGCCCGAATTAGATGTAGGGGCGAACAGCGTTCGCCCGTGTTCTGAAATTATGCAATTTCAGCATTGTAGGGGCTGGCGCCCTCGACAGCCCGCTCGAAGGAGTGAGGTTTGTATTTTTTTCACAAGCCATGCAGGGGGACAAAGGCTGTCGAGGGGTCGGGACGTCGAGGGCGCCGTCCCCTACAAATGCGTTGTGTGGTTATTCGGGGTTGTTGTGAAAAAACACAAATGGTGACGTGCGAGAAATAATGGGACGTCGTATTTCTGCAAAGCAGAAATTGCGCCGCTCCCCTACATGGTTTGTGCTAACACCCCCAGAAACCATTTGACAATCCCCTACCCCCATGCTATAATAAATTCAGGAGGTGACATAACATGGAAATGTTTGATCTGAGAGCCGACTATAAAACACTGCCTGACGAAACTCTTCGCAGGCATTTCCGCAGGCTTATAAAAAGGCAGCGGCGATTTGCAGCTTTTACCTTTGCGTTGATTATTCCTGCGGCTATAATATACGGAATGATAGGATGGGCGAATTATTTTGCGGCGGAAAGTGCGATGTTCGCATTTTTTGATGCAAGCTCAAATGCCTTTTTTAACTATGCGGCGTTTGCCGCCTGCGGTGCTTTGCTCATGGCGGATACAACTAAATTGATAGTCGCCTCCCCTGTCGTGATGATATTATATATGGGTCTGAAATTCGCCCTTTTTGACAGCGTGTCAGGCGATACTTTCGTTATGCTCGCCTACCTTATAGTAGCCGCTGTCATCACCGCAAAAACTGTGTCTGACCTTAATTTCATGCGTAAACTCCCCAACTTTCCCTTTGACGGCAGAAAAGAGCGTATAGACTTCGAGGGGCTTACCCGTGATAAAATGACCGAAAACCTGCAAAAATTGCTGGATAACCAAAAGGGCGATAAGGTCATAACTAACGACTATGAGGATATCTTTACAAGCGATAAACCACAGGATATCGCCAGCCCTCCCGAAAATACCGACGAGTATCTCCAACAGCATAAAATGTCTTATCAGCGTGTAAGGTCATGGAACGATGTGAGCAGACTGGATTAACAGCCTGCTCCTTTTCTTTAATTATTTAATCAAGTGTGCGAAACTATGTCTTAATTTCTTAAAAATTGTCCGATTTTCTCTTGATTTATTCATTAAATCATGTTATAATAACACTGTGTTTGAATTTATAGGAAAGGAGCTGTGCTGTATGATCGGTAACATCAAAATAATTGCGGTCTGTATGTGTAAAGTCTATGATGAGCGTAATTATAGAATCATACGGGCTCTTAATAATTTTGCTGTTGAAAACGATTACAGGCTGTTTGTATATCACACCTGCTCAGACCTTTATTGGAAGACTCTGTCTGAAAAAGGCGAGCAGTCTGTGTTTGACCTTATTGATTATAATATAACAGATGCCGTCGTGACCTTTGAAGAAGGTGTGTATGCTGAGAATGTAATGACAAAAAACAGAATGGACGCCGCCAAATATGGTAAGCCTGTCATATCAGTTGGCGTAGAGCATGACGATTGTATAAGCATCAAATTCGGCTATGCAAAAGGCTTTGAACAAGTGGTTCGCCATGTGATAGAACAGCATGGTGTAAGAGATATAGGCTTTATCGCAGGCAGAAAAGACGAAGAAAATTCAGAAGAGCGTATAGCAGTTTTCAGAAAGCTACTCGAGGAGTATGATATCCCATTCAGAAATGATGTCTTTTATTACGGTGACTATTGGTCTGTTCCTGCTTTGAAAGCAGTGGACGATATGATAGAAAAAAATAAAGTCCCAAGAGCGATCATCTGTGCAAATGATATGATGGCTATAGCCGCAGGGGCTGAGTTTCAAAGAAGGGGCTATAAGATCCCGGAGGATATTATCATAACAGGCTTTGACGGCTCAGAAGAAGCTAATTTTTGCACTCCTATGCTTACAACAAGCGGCTGTAGCTATGATGATACCGCTAAAACCATCATTGATGTTATAAGTAAAGCTTTGGCTGGTGAAAAGCCCGAAAAGATATATACAGTAGACTATGATCTGTCCGTTGAAAATTCCTGCGGATGTAAACCATCAGTCGAGCAGATAAATACAGGGGAGTATATCAGAATACTCAGAGACAGAATGAACCGCTATCAGGACGAGGAGCGTGTCCTCTATGAGCTTGCAGTGAATATCATGAATTGTGAAACTCCTAAGACTCTTGCCGCACTGCTGAAGGAGTATAATTTTGGCGATGTGGCTATTGTGGTGAACGGCGATTTCTTTGACGAACGTAAAGCCCCTGGTGTAATAAGCGATAGAGAACCGCTTTTTAGCGATAAAATGATACTTTTGCGGAGCCGTGCCGTGGAAGATAGGAATATCCCACAGCCTTTTGACCGCACCAACATCATTCCCGATATAGAGAATATAATGGACTATAAAGTCCCCCTCATATTTTCAGCACTTGCCCATATCGGCGTACCACTTGGCTATGCCTGCTTCTATTTTCCGGCGCAGCTCAGCGAGTATTTTAAAATACCACTCTATGTAAATTCCCTAAATACCGCCTTGGGCAGCTTCCGAAGCGTCACCTATCAGAAGTATATGACAAAGCATATCGAAGAAATGTACCGTCACGATATGCTAACAGGGCTTTATAACCGTACTGGCTTTTATAACGCCCTTGAAACTCTCCCACGAAGAAACGACCAGCTTGCATTGGTAGTCTCAGTGGACGTTGACGGACTGAAATATATAAACGATAATTTCGGTCACGAGGCAGGCGACTATGCAATAAGAGCCGCCGCAAACGCTATCGACAGCGTGAGCATAGAAAATAAAGTCTGCGGAAGATTTGGCGGAGATGAGCTTGCCCTTTTTGCTATAGTTGATACAGACCTTGCCGAGCAGGTCAAGGAAGAGATAAAGGATAAAATGGCAGAGCTGAACAGACGAAGCGGTAGATCCTATGTTCTCTCAGTAAGCGTGGGCGCAGCCGTTGCTCCGGTAGAAAATTTCTGGTTCGACGATGTTATGCACATCGCCGATAAATATATGTATGAAGATAAAAGACTTAAACCTCATAACAGAATATGACCTGTAATGGGTCTGAAAAAAACTTGTATGGGCGACCTTTGGTCGCCCTCTTTTTGTCATTGACCGATCGGCAAAAATTTTCATACACCCTCAGCGGACGGATAAAACCGTCCGTTTTTTTGTTTTTGCACAAGTTTACTTGACGAAATGAAGAAAAAGTTGTATAATATTAATTAATGCTTTATGAACTTTGTGTTTAAGCACCATGTACAAAAACAGCGTCTTATATTTGTGCGAAAGATAGAATTTTGTAAAAAATAGCGACATTTTGCCTTTTTAAAACGTACTTATATATAGTAGGCTCACTTTTTGCAGTGTTGCCCACAAGAAACTTTTCAGAACGGAACATAAAAAATGAAGATAAAACAGCTTTTTTCGGGTGATACCGATAATACATTCATACAGTTTTTCAGATACGTCTTTGTGGGCGGCTTTGCCTTTGTGGTGGATTACGGCATTATGACCGCGCTTGTGGAGCTTTGCCGCTTCGACCCCGTCATTGCCGCGACTATCTCTTTCGTGGCAGGACTTTTGGTGAATTATGTTCTGAGCACATTTTGGATATTCAAAAATTCAAAGATAAAAAACCGCCTTGCAGAGTTTGCGGCATTTGCCGCCGTGGGCGTTGTGGGACTTGGCATAAATGCCGCAATAATATGGTTTTTCAAGGATATCCTTGCTTCAAAGCTCATATTCGGCACGCTTCTCCCGCAGGATAAATATTATCTTGTGGGCAAACTCGTTTCCACAGTGATAGTTTTCATATGGAACTTTGCAGGCAGAAAATTTATTATATTTGATAAAAATAAAGACTAAACAGGAGAGGATAACACATGGAAAAGGTAATTATTATAGGCGCAGGCCCAGCCGGTCTGACTGCGGCAATAGAGCTTCTTAAAAACGGCGGTGACTATGACGTGACCATACTTGAAAGCTCGCAGGCAATGGGCGGAATATCACAGACAGTGAGATATAACGGCAACCGCATGGATATAGGCGGACACAGATTTTTCTCCAAAAATCAGCAGGTCATGGATTGGTGGGCAGACCTTATGCCTTTGCAGGGCAAGCCTGCCTATGACGATAAAAAGCTAGGCCACGAAAAGCCACTTGCCGAAAACGGCCCCGACCCTGAAACTGAGGATAATGTAATGCTCGTCCGTGACAGAGTGTCGAGAATTTATTACAACAAGCACTTCTTCGACTACCCTATCTCAATGAAGCCCGAAACCATAAAGAACATGGGCTTTGTCACCACCATGAAAGCAGGCTTTAGCTACCTGTGGGCGTGCGTGTTCAAAAAGCCTGAAACAAACCTTGAGAACTTCTATATAAACCGTTTCGGAAAAGTCCTCTATTCTATGTTCTTTGAGGGCTATACCGAAAAGCTCTGGGGCAGACACCCAAGCGAGATATCCGCAGATTGGGGCTCACAGCGTGTAAAAGGCCTCTCTATCACAGCCCTTTTGAAAGATATGTTCAAAAAGGTGTTCGGCACAAAGAATAAGGACGAGGTGGAAACCTCCCTTATCGAACAGTTCTGGTATCCAAAATACGGCCCAGGTCAGCTTTGGGAGACCGCCGCTGAGAAAGTAAAAGAGCTTGGGGGAAAAATACTCACAGGCTGTCAGGTAAAGAAAATAATGTGCGAGGGCAGGAAAGTCACCTCCGTTGTCTGCGATACCGCTGAGGGCGAAAAGACCTTCACTGGTGATATCTTTATCTCCTCAATGCCTGTCAAAGACCTTATCCTCGGCATGGACGGCACAAAGCCTTGCGATACCGTCATAAAGATAGCCAAGGGTCTGCCATACCGTGACTTTGTTACCGTTGGTCTGCTGGTCAATAAGCTCAACCTTAAAAATGAAACAAATAAAACAACTCTCGGCAATATCGTTCCTGATTGCTGGATATACGTTCAGGATAAGGGCGTAAAGCTTGGCAGAATACAGATATTCAACAACTGGTCGCCTTATATGGTGGAAAAGCCTGAGGATACAGTTTGGATAGGCCTTGAGTATTTCTGTGCCGAGGGGGACGATTTCTGGAATATGTCCGATGAGGATTGCGTGAAGTTCGCCACTGCCGAGCTTGTTAAAATGGGCGTTATCTCCGAAAACGAAGTCCTCGATTCCCATAGAGAAAAGGTCAAGAAAGCATATCCTGCTTATTTTGATACATATAAGCATTTCGATACCATGATAAAGTTCCTCGATACTTTCCCTAACCTATATTGCGTGGGCAGAAATGGTCAGCATAGATATAATAATATGGACCATTCAATGCTCACCGCCATGGAAACAGCCGAGGCTATAAAGACAGGCAAAAAGAGCAGAAAAGATATCTGGAACGTGAATACAGAAAAAGAATATCACGAAGAAAAATCTGGAAACTAATATGAACAAAAAGAAAGGTGGACTTCTTCTGTCCCTGCGGAAAGACATGAACAGAAGAGCCATAAGCGACAGACGGCTTGAGGCGATCTTCCGCACCCTCAGCCGTCACCCTTATATAGTTGCAGCGTTCATATGCCTTGCACTCACAGGCTTTGGAAGCTATAGCTATAAGTTTTTAAACGGCGTCATTGTGTGTGGCGTTTTCATGATAATAGAGTTTTTCTACCTCAGACGGTTTTTGAAACAGCTCGATGACAGCGGAAAGCATACCGCAGGCTCAGTTTTGACCTTTGCAGGCAAGACCCTTTTGACCCTTGCGGCAGTGAATTATTTCGTACATACCCAGTATAAAGCGGCTTTTATCTGCTTTGCAGGACTTTGCGTCGTGCTTGTTATGTATGTCGCGTTGCTCAATAACGATAAAAAGTTCCACGACCGTGTCACCTGCCTTGCTTTGGCAGGAGCAGGCTTTGTCCTGCGCTATTCCTATGTTTTCATGTCTGATATCTATACAAGACAAAATGACGTGTGGTATTTCGGCGGCGAGGGCGGTCACGCAGGCTATATAGAGTATATCTATAATAACAACGCCCTGCCGAATTTCGACCCTACCACCCTTTGGCAGTATTATCACCCGCCTCTGCATCATATCATCTGTGCAGTATGGCTGAAATTCTGCGCCTCCATAGGCATAGAGTATTACATGGCGTGCGAGGCTATACAAGCCTTGACCCTCTTCTATGTCTGTGCCGTAACAATAACAGTCTATAAGATATTAAGGCTCTTTGACCTTAAAGGCAAAGCCCTGACCATACCGTTTGGAATGTGCTGTATGTATCCATACTTTGTCCTTATGTCAGGTGGAATAAATAACGACCCTCTTATGCTGTGCTTTACAGTGGGAGCAATATATTGCGTGCTGAAATGGTATAGAGAGCAGACTGCAAAGAATATCGTCAAAGCCGCCCTCTGTATCGGACTTGGCATGATGACAAAAATATCCGTAGGGCTTATCGCCCCTGCCGTAGCCATACTTTTCTTTATGGCGCTTGTGCAAAATCGTAAGAATATGGCAAACCGCCTGGGTCAAATGTGCCTTTTCGGTGTAATATGCTGTCCTCTTGGACTTTGGTGGAGCGTGAGAAACTACCTGCGTTTCGGCGTAAAACCAAACTATGTCCCAAGCCTTTCAAATGCCGACGTCCAGTATATAGGCGACCTTACAGCCAAACACCGCCTTACAGACTTCAGCTTCTCACAGATCAAAATAGTCTTTGAGCAGTGGGGCGGAGAAAGCTATAAAGAGTATAACCCTACCATAGCAATGCTTAAAAACTCCATTTTTGGCGAGGGCATAAACGAAACTTTCTTCCCCGAAAACGCAAGGCTCGTGCCATATGCACTTTTCTGGATAGCCTTGGTTCTTGCGGTCATAGCGTTCATCGCAATGCTCATAGTGCTTTTTGTAAAGACCGATAACGCAAGATTTACCGAAAAACTCATGCTCACAGTGGTTTATGCCACTATCTTAGGCAACTATTATAACTTCTGCATTAAATATCCTTTTATCTGCACAATGAATTTCAGATACATAATCCCATGTATGCTCATAGGACTTATAAATATCGGACTTTTCACAGACCTTTGCAACCGCTCTGAAAAAGCCCCATGCAAAGCCATAGTCAGCACCCTGAGCTATCTTTCTTCTGCATTTATCGTCCTGTCCTACATAACATACTTCTTTGTGGCAAGCACCAACGGATAAAACCCCGACCCCATGCAGGGGCGAACAACGTTCGTTCGCCTAGCTTCCCCACAAACTGAAAAATATCGCAAAAAAATACCGACCGCTCAACCCGAGCCGTCGGTATTTTCATTATGCCAATATAGCCTTATTTCTTAGTAGTCACATTCTTAACAGCCGACCAAGCCCCGTAATACTTTGTGCCGCCTACAGTTGTGTAAGATCTTACACGAACATAGTATTTTTTGTTGGCAGAAAGCTTTGAAACAGTGGTCTTGTCTGTCTTGTTGTTTGTTATAGTCACTTTCTTTGCACTTGTGAACTTTGAGTTTGTAGCATACTGAATTTCATATCCGGTAGCAGAGCCTTTCTGCGCCCAATCCACAAAGAAAGCCTTTGACTTAGCCGTAAGCTTCTGTATCTCCTGCTTTGCAGGATTTATCTTGAACGTCTTTGTGATAACTCCGCCATACTTGCCCTTGCCTGTTATCTTTACAGTAGCCTTGCCAACTTTTTTGTTGTTTGAGTATGAAACTGTGTAGTCAGTGCCGTTTTTTAGAACAGTGTTTCCGACCTTTACAGTTACGTTCTGTGTAATAGCCTTTCCTGTGAACGCCTTTGTGGAAATGCCCGAAACAGTAGCCTTTGTGATGTCGTTGTTAGCTGTCTTTATGCTCTTTATATCAGACCATGCGCCGTAGTATACCTTGCCGTTTACGTTTGTGTAAGAACGAACACGAACATAATATGTCTTGTTCCCTGCCAGACCGCTTACTGTCAGCGTGTCAGGCTTGCTTGCTGTCAAATGCTTTGAAACTGCACCGCTCATGTTTGCGTTTACAGAATACTCAACGTCATATCCCGTTGCAGAGCCTTTCTGCGCCCAATCAATATAGAAGCCCTTGTATTTTGTTTCAAGCTTCTGTATCTGCTGTTTTGCAGGAACAATGTCGAACTTAGCACTCAGAGAGCCTGAATAGTTGCCCTTGCCGTATACATAAACGTTTGACGTGCCAACGTTCTTGTTGTTTGAGTATGAAACTGTGTAGTCAGTGCCGCTTGTAAGCGTCCTGCCTGCTACCTTTACTGTAACTGACGGAGTAATATTGCTTCCCGTGAATGAAACGCTTGAAGCCACTGAAACTGTTCCGCCTGCCATTGCACGCTTTGTGATAGTGAAGTTCTTTGATGTGTAACCTGTGTAGTCGCCCATGCCTGTCGCAATAACAGTTGTAACGCCAACGTTCAGATTGTTTCTGTATGAGATAGTGTAATCCTTGCCTTCCTGAAGCACCTTGCCGCCAAACGTAACTGTAGCCGTAGGCTTTTTGTATGTGCCGTCATAAACATAGCTTGTTTCTGAAAGCGTAAGAAGTCCGTTGTTAAGGCTCTTCTTTGAAACAACTATCTTAACGTCCTTTGAAACGCTGTCATAACCATTTGCAGAAGCCGTAACAGTAACATATCCTGTGCCTGTCTTGAAAGCGGTCACGTTTCCGTTCTTGTCAACAGTGCATATTGACGGAGTCGTGCTTTTGTATGTGAGAACAGCACCGCTTGTTGATGAGCTTGCGCCAATGTTCTTGCTCTGTCCCGCAACTATGGTGACGCTTGAAGAGCAGTTAAGATCTGCTTTTTTGCCGTAAGGCTTCATAAGAGCCTCGATAACGTCCTTTGCAGGGCTTGTAACAGTGTTGTTTTTTCTGTTTATGTAGCCGTGATATTCACTGTTGAGAACAATGCTGTTTCCGTTGTATACTGCAAAAGCATTGTTGTCCCACAGTACGCATGGAATGTTGTTCTTCTTTGCAAGCGCAGTGTAATCTGTTGCCCACTTTACACGCTCAGCAGTGTTGTTCTTGTCCGTTGAGCCAAACTCGCCGATAACAACAGGTATACCCTTGTCACGGAAATTGCTTTTCAGCGTGCTGAAAAGGTCCTGAAGCTCGTTCTTTATAGAAGATGTATATGTAGAGGTCGAGCCTGAACCAACATTCATTGCAAAGTTGTAAGGGCTGTAAGCGTGAACTGATACAGCGATGCGGTTTTTGTTGCCTGAGATATCTGTAGGAAGCTTGAAGCCTGAAACAGTTGCCCCGTCTATGGAAGCGTCGTAACCAGGACACATGATAAGTCTGCCCCTGTTGTTTGAGCCTGTGTCTCTTATGGTGTCAACAGCCTTCTGATTTAGCTTGTTAATGCAGTCTATGGCGTCCTTTACCTCTGACGGAATGTTCCACTTGTTGAACCACCACTCATAGCCTGTGCCAATAAGCCGAGGCTCGTTAAGGGTTTCAAATATAAGATGATAGTCGTAATCCTTGAAATATTCTGCCGCCTGTGACCATACGCTCGTGACAAATTTCTCAGAGCTTGAATATGCAGAAGACCTTGGATAATATCCTGCTCCCGAAGCGCTTGCAGAAGACTTTGTGTCATGATGAATGTTGAGAATTACATACATATCGTTTTTGTAGCAGTAGTCAACAACTTCCTTTACTCTTGCAAGCCATGCTGAGTCGATAGTGTAGTTGTCACCCGATACGTGCTTGCCCCAAGAAACAGGCACTCTCACTGTGTTGAAGCCTAAAGACTTTACCTTGTCTATAAGAGCCTGAGTTGTTTTAGGATTGCTCCACGATGTTTCCGTGTCAAGACCCGAACCGCCTGTTGCGTCAAGAGAGTTGCCCAAATTCCAGCCCAGACCCATATCCTCAAGTATGGCTTCCGTGTCAGCGTTTTTGAGAGTATCTCCCGACAATGCCTGCACATTTATATCCCCAAGGTCAAGACCAATAAATATGGTCATTGCCATTAAAAGAGATAAAATAAAGCTCAGGTATCTTTTTGATACTGATTTCATTCTTTCCCGTCCTTTCATATATAAAATATTAACCTCATCAGTGTCTTTCATTATACCACATCTCTGTTCAAATTAGAATACGCTTATTAAACAAATAACATACATTCTTTTTGTGTATAAATCTCAAATGTTCATATTTTTAATCACTATATAAAAAGTGTCGATTTACTAGGGTTAATATAATTATACAATGTTAAAATTTTAGAGGATATTATCTGCAAAAAAATCAGATCTTGCTATTGAAAATGAAGCAGTATTGTGCTATAATCAAATGTGTTAAAAACTTTAGTCCAAAGAAAGGAAAGGTATATTTTATGAAAGTTAAACAGTGGCTTGCATCATCACTTGCAGTGCTGATGCTTGTTTCGACCGTGGGCTGCGGAGATAATTCCTCAAGCTCAAAGGCTGAAAGCAAATCAAACAACAGCTCTGCCGTTGTTTCGGAAACTGCAATGCCTGAAAAGGATTATGCAACAACGACCGACGGCTCAGCGAAAGTCAAGATCGACGGAACAAAATTCATGGTGGGCGACAAGGAGCTTTGGTTCAATGGAGTGAACGCTCCATGGGATAAGTGGAACGACTTTGGCGGAGGCTTTAATTTTGAGTTCTGGCAGGATCATTTCCAGAAGCTTCACAATTCAGGCGTAAATGCCGCAAGGATCTGGATAATCTGCAACGGCGACGTTGGTATGGCTATTTCAGCAGACGGTACATTTGACGGTGCAACAACAGCTCATTGGGAGGATCTTGACAATCTGTTCTATCTTGCAGAGCAGTATCAGATCTATATAATGGCAACAGTTCAGTCCTTTGATAACTTCAAGGATCAGAACCAGAATTATCAGGCTTGGAGAACGCTCATTCAGGACAGCGACAAGACAGATATGTTTGTAGATAACTATATAGTTCCTCTCGTTCAAAGATATGGCAAGAGCGACTATTTCTGGTCTGTGGACCTTTGTAACGAGCCTGACTGGATAGTTGAAAATGAAGAGTGCGGCAAGCTTGATTGGCTCTATCTGGAGCAGTATTATGCAAAGGCAGCCGCAGCTATCCATGCAAATTCAGACGTTCTCGTAACCGTGGGCATGGGTATGATAAAGTATAACTCCGACAGCCAGCAGGGCAACAAAATATCCGACAGCGAGCTGCAAAGCACCCTCAGCGGAGATAAGTATGATAAGAGCCTTGCATATGTTGACTTCTATTCAACTCATTGGTACACCTGGATGCAGGGAATGTGGGGATATCCTTTCAGCGAATCTCCAACAGACTTTGGCCTTGACGGTACAAAGCCTTGCGTTATAGGCGAATGCCCAGCCGTTGCAAGCGACAGCGATTTCGACATCACCTCAGCTTATGAGGACGCTTACAACAATGGCTGGAACGGCGTGTTTGCATGGAAAACAAGCGGTCAGGACGACGGCTGCGGACTGTGGCTGGATATACAGCCTGCTATAGAGAAAATGGCAGGTATCTGCGAGGATAAGATATTCCCTAACGGCAAAAAAGCTGTATAAACAAACTTTGATAAAATAATCACAAAAAGAGCCGACTTTTGCGGCTCTTTTTTGTTGCTCTTTTTTGTGAACAAATTGTGCTGTCTGTTGACTATAGTGCGGCATAATGCTATAATAAGATACGGAAAATCAATGACGATTTGCAGAGAGTAAAATGCTGTAGATCGTTATTTTTACGCATTAACGTCATATAATGGCGGCGTGGAAAGGAAGTAAAATCATGGAAGAATACAGCTACATATTGTTTATTGCACTTATACTGCTTTCGACCAAAATTCTCGGACTTGTAACAAAGAAAATGAAACTGCCGCAGGTAGTCGGTGCGTTGTTGGCGGGCGTAATACTCGGACCTGCCGTTCTTAATGTTGTAAAAGAAACTGAGTTCATCTCAGAACTGTCAGAAATTGGCGTTATCGTGCTGATGTTCACCGCAGGACTTACAACAGACGTTAAGGAGCTTAAAAGGACTGGTAAAGCGTCATTCATAATCGCTCTTCTTGGCGTTATCGTACCACTGTTCGGCGGACTTGGACTTGCCGCTGCAATGGGCGTAGGCAAGGGCGATAAGCTCGCCTGCTCACCATTCCTGCAGCACCTCTTCATAGGCGTTGTGCTTACTGCAACATCAGTTTCTATCACAGTAGAAACTCTGAAAGAGCTTGGCAAGCTCTCTACAAGAGCAGGTAATGCTATTCTCGGTGCGGCTATCATAGACGATATCCTTGGTATCATCGCATTGACCCTTATCACAAGCCTTGCAGATACAAGCGTTCACGTTGCAACAGTTCTTATTAAGATAGTAGCGTTCTTTGCAGTGGCTATCGGCTGTACAGTCGTTTACCATGTCGTGTTCACAAAGTGGAGAAAAAGAGATAAAAAAGACCTTAGACGTCACGTTATCATTTCCTTCGTTTTCTGCCTGCTCATGGCGTATGTAGCAGAGCTTTTCGGCGTAGCAGATATCACAGGCGCATTTGTTGCAGGTCTTGCAATTTCAAGCGAAAAGGACGTAAAGTATATCTCAAACAGATTTGAAACACTTTCGTATATGTTCCTTTCACCAGTGTTCTTTGCAAGCATCGGTCTTACAATGAACGGTATCAACATGGGCGGCAAAATGGTGCTGTTTACAGTTTTGCTCCTTGCTGTGGCAATAGTCACAAAGATAATAGGCTGCGGACTAGGCGCAAAGGTTTGTAAGTATACAAATCAGGAAAGCTTGCAGATAGCAATGGGTATGATCTCACGAGGCGAGGTCGCACTTATAGTAGCGGCTAAAGGACAGAAGCTTGGACTTATGGGCGACGAGGTTTTCGCACCTATCATCATCATGGTGGTTGCAACAACGATAATCACACCGGTATTCCTGAAGTTTGTGTTTAAGGATAATCATGAAGAACACGTTGAGGACGAGCTTATGAAGTCTGTGGAGGGCTTCTCACAGTATGAACAGGAGTTGCAGGAACTCTCAAGAAAAGAGAAATAATGATAATCAAAGAGGGCGGTTCGCTGAGAGCCGCTCTTTTTTTGTACAAAAAATCCGCTACCACGAATGATAGCGGATATGGGTGCAGGGGCACGCCCCTGCTTAAAGATTGAACATGATCTGATTGAGTACGCTCTCCAGATATTCCTGTCTGCCGCTTGAAAGTGAGTCAGTAACTTCGCCCTTCTCAACTGCATACTTCTCAAGGCTCTCCATGTCAGCCTTACCTGCAATGATGTCTGCACCAATGCCTGTTGTCCAGCTTGCATATCTGTCATCAACGAACTTGTCAAGTCTGCCGTCCTCAATGATCTTTGCAGCAGCCTTAAGACCAAGTGCAAATGTGTCCATACCTGCAATGTAGCTCAGGAAAATGTCTTCCATTGTGTATGAGCCTCTTCTTGCCTTAGCGTCAAAGTTCAGACCGCCGTTTGTGAAGCCGCCTGCCTTGAGAACTTCGTACATACAAAGTGTAGCGTCATAAGCGTTTGTAGGGAACTGGTCTGTATCCCAACCGAGCAGTGGGTCGCCCTGGTTAGCGTCGATAGAACCGAATACACCGTTATCTCTTGCAACTCTCAGCTCATGCTGGAATGTGTGCTGGGCAAGTGTAGCGTGGTTAGCCTCGATGTTCATTTTGAAGTCCTTGTCAAGACCATATTTTCTCAGGAATCCAAGAACTGTAGCTGTATCGAAATCATACTGATGCTTTGTAGGCTCCTTTGGCTTTGGCTCGATGTAGAAATCACCAGTGTAGCCCTTTGAACGAGCGTAATCAACTGTCATCTTCATAAGTCTTGCCATGTTGTCAAGCTCCAGACCCATGTTTGTGTTCAGAAGAGTCTCATATCCTTCTCTTCCGCCCCAGAAAACGTAGCCCTTACCGCCAAGCTTGATAGTAGCGTCAACAGCGTTCTTGATCTGAGCAGCCGCATAAGCGAAAACATCAGCAGAAGGTGATGTGCCTGCACCATGCATATATCTTGGGTGATCGAAGCACTTAGCAGTACCCCAAAGAAGCTTCTTAGTAGGGTCAGCAGCCATTTTTTCAGCTATGTAGTCAACTACCTCAGCAAGCTTTGCGTTAGTGGTGCCGAGATCACCGTACTCAGGAGAAAGGTCACGGTCATGGAAGCAGAAATAGTCGATAGAAAGCTTGTCCATTATCTCGAAAGCAACATCGACCTTCTTCTTAGCTCTTGCCTCAGGAGCAGCCTCGCCCCAAGTCTTGTCAGTAGTGCCGCAGCCGAACATATCAGTGCCGTCGCCGCCCATTGTGTGCCACCATGAAAGAGCGAACTTGAGCTGTTCTCTCATAGTCTTGCCCATTACAACCTCATCTGGGTTATAATACTTAAAAGAGAGGGGATTAGTTGAGTTTACGCCCTCATACTTGATCTTTGGAATATCCTTAAAATACTCTGCCATAATTTTGACCTCCGAATATATTATTGTTTGATCTTAACGATTAAACGATTACAATACAATAATACACCAAATCGCACCCGTTTGTCAACTGTTTTTTATCAAAATTGCATATATTGATATATATTAAAATTGTGGGATAACTGCATAGACACACTATTTTTTCTCGTATTTTCATCAATATTTCTGTAATAATTTTCTGTAATAACTGCACAAATTTTGACAACTAAACTTGTGCAAACAAATGATTTATCTTTTAATTTGGCAACATTTCTGCAATTGTTGCATTTTTTATGCAACAAATTACCCCTTTTTCGGGATAAGTATAAGGGTATTATCCCAAATCGAATATCCTGCAAGGTAGCAGTGTATGAGGAAACATTTTGTCAACGTGAGTTAGGTGAACACGATGAGAGGTTCTGATCGCACAGAAAAGCACTTCCTGCACCTTGTTTGAAGCTTGAAAATTGAATATAAAATACGGATAAACCCACGGCAATAAATCTGTAGGGGCGAACACCGTTCGCCCGTCGAAGGAACAAGCCCACAATTACAACACGGTTTGGCAACCGAAAAACTTGCCCACCGCACTTGTATGGGAGCGACGCAATTTCTGTTTCACAGAAATGGGCGTCCCGTTCGGAGAGGTAACGCCGTGGTTTTGGTATCTTCGATGTTGAATTATTCGGGGTGACATTGTTGTGATAATCTCCGTTAATTCAATTGGTGAGGAATATCGGGACGCCGAGGGCGTCGTCCCCTACAATTATGGATACTGTTGATACGCATACCTCCATTGAATACATTTATCCCCACCCGAAAATCTGATTTCAGACCTGCAATACCCCTTAATAAATTGTACAATATGCTTCTGAAACCAATTTTTATCCTGATAGATATTGTGCAATCCTACAAAAATCACATAAATGACCTTAAATGACTTGAATTTTGCGAAAAAGGTGCTAAAATATAATTAGCACTCAGAAAGACTGAGTGCTAACAATCAAACGGTGAGAGTGCTGAAAAGACTAAAAATACAGTAGCTCACAATATTTTACAAAGCTTATAATTGGTATTATAAAAGGAGGAACTTATCATGGCGATCAAACCATTGCAGGACAGAGTTGTAGTTAAGATGACAGAGGCTGAGGAAACCACAAAGAGCGGTATCATTCTCACAGGCTCAGCTAAGGAAAAGCCTGAGGTCGCAGAGGTAATAGCTGTGGGCCCTGGTAAAAAGGACGTTACTATGGGCGTTAATAAGGGCGACAAGGTGCTTATCTCTAAGTACAGCGGTACTAATGTTAAGCTGGACGGTGAAGAGTTCATTATCGTTAAAATGGACGACATTCTCGCAGTTGTTGACTAATTTCACTGCATTTTAAATAGTATATAAACGGAGGTAATTTACAATGGCTAAGGATATAATTTTTGGCGAAGACGCAAGAAAAGCTTTGCAGAGCGGTATCGACAAGCTCGCAAACACTGTTAAGATAACACTGGGACCTAAGGGCAGAAATGTAGTTCTTGATAAGAAGTATGGTGCTCCTCTTATCACAAACGACGGTGTTACTATAGCTAAGGAGATCGAGCTTGACGACCCATTCGAGAACATGGGTGCACAGCTTGTAAAGGAAGTCGCTACTAAGACTAACGACGCTGCCGGTGACGGTACAACAACAGCTACATTGCTTGCTCAGGCTCTTGTTAGAGAGGGTATGAAGAATATCGCAGCAGGTGCTAATCCAATGGTACTTAAGAAAGGTATGGATCAGGCTGTAGATACTGCTGTTGAAACTATCGTCGCTAACTCAAAGAAGATAGAAGGCTCTGATGAGATAGCTAGAGTAGGTGCTGTTTCTGCCGCTGATGAGAATATCGGTAAGCTTATCGCTGAGGCTATGGAAAAGGTAACTGCTGACGGCGTTATCACTCTTGAGGAGTCAAAGACTGCTGAAACTTACAGCGAAGTCGTTGAAGGTATGCAGTTCGACAGAGGATATATCGCACCTTACATGGTAACAGATACAGATAAAATGGAGGCTGTCCTTGATGACGCTTACATTCTTATCACAGACAAGAAGATCTCTAACATTCAGGAAATTCTTCCACTTCTCGAGCAGATCGTAAAGGCTGGCAAGAAGCTCCTTATCATTGCCGAGGACGTTGAGGGCGAGGCTCTTTCAACTCTTATCGTAAACAAGCTGAGAGGTACTTTCACTTGCGTAGCTGTAAAGGCTCCTGGCTTTGGCGACAGAAGAAAGGAAATGCTTCAGGATATCGCTATCCTCACAGGCGGTCAGGTAATTTCATCTGAACTTGGTCTTGAACTCAGCGAAACAACTATGGAGCAGCTGGGCAGAGCAAGACAGGTAGTCGTTCAGAAAGAGAACACTATCATTGTTGATGGTGCTGGCAACAGCGACGATATCAAGGCAAGAGTTGGTCAGATCAAGTCACAGATCGAGAACACAACTTCTGATTTCGACAGAGAAAAGCTTCAGGAAAGACTTGCTAAGCTTTCAGGCGGCGTAGCTGTTATCAAGGTCGGTGCTGCAACTGAGGTAGAAATGAAAGAGAAGAAGCTGAGGATCGAGGACGCTCTGGCAGCTACAAAGGCAGCTGTTGAAGAGGGTATCGTAGCAGGCGGCGGAACAGCTCTTATCAACGCTATGCCAGCAGTTAAGAAGCTCGTTGACAAGCTCAGCGGTGACGAAAAGACAGGCGCTCAGATCGTTTATAAGGCTCTTGAAGAACCAGTTAGACAGATCGCAGTGAACGCAGGTCTTGAGGGCAGCGTTATCATAGACAAGATAATCCGTTCAAGAAAGGTCGGCTACGGCTTCAACGCTTATACTTCTGAGTATGTTGACATGATACCTGCAGGTATCGTTGACCCTACTAAGGTTACACGTTCAGCTCTCCAGAACGCAGCTTCTGTTGCTTCAATGGTACTCACAACTGAGAGCCTTGTTGCAGACAAGAAGGACCCACAGGCTGACGCTGCTATGGCAGCCGCAGCAGCAGGTGCAGGCGGAATGGGCGGTATGTACTAATAAGCTCCCATGACTAATATCTGATATAATTTACAGCCTCCGTAGTTATCCTGCGGAGGCTGTTTGTATGGAATGGGTAATATTTTATGACATGGTTTACAAAAATCAAATAATATCCTCGGCGTTTTTGTAAGTAAAATCCAAAAGTATTGATTAATTAAATTAAATATATACATATTGTTGCAGACGTCCGCTTAAAATTGGAGCAAATTATGATATTTAATAAAAAGTTAAATAAATATTCACACAATGGGTTTGTGAATTTGTTATAATACTTATATCAATTTGAATAATTATTGTCTTTTGTTCAAATTTTCAGAAGTGCGAAAATTTGAAATAATGGGCATGAAAAGAAGTAAATAAACGAAAGGAAGATGAAATATGTCGCTTGGACGAGTATTGGTAGTAGACGATGATAAGAACATCTGCGAGCTGCTCAGGCTTTACCTTGAAAAGGAGGGCTATGGAGTAATACTTGCACATGACGGTGAGGAAGCAGTGGTAAAATTCAACGCTCTTAAGCCTGACATCATACTGCTTGACATTATGCTGCCTGGTATAGACGGCTGGCAGGTATGCCGTGAGATAAGAAAGAAGTCCAACGTGCCTATCATCATGATAACCGCAAAGGTAGAAACATTTGATAAGGTGCTTGGTCTGGAGCTTGGAGCTGACGACTATATCGTAAAGCCTTTCGATACAAAGGAAGTTATCGCAAGAATAAAGGCTGTTTACAGAAGAGTAGGTCAGTCATCAGGCGAAGCTGAGATAAAGGAAGTCAAGTATGACAAGCTTTCAGTTAATATGACAAGATATGAGCTGAGAGTAAACGGTCAGGTGCTTGATACACCGCCGAAGGAGCTTGAGCTTCTGTTCCACCTTGCTTCAAATCCGAACAGAGTTTATACAAGAGATCAGCTCCTTGATGAGGTATGGGGCTTTGAATATTACGGCGATTCGAGAACTATCGACGTTCACGTTAAGCGTCTGCGTGAGAAGCTTGAGGGCGTTTCTGACAAGTGGGCACTTAAAACTGTATGGGGCGTAGGATACAAGTTTGAAGTCGCTGAAACACCGCATGAGTAATCGTAAAAGCATATTCTTTAAATACTTTGTAATTTGTTCAGCAGTAATACTTATAAGCTTTGTGTGCTTAGGAACGGTATTACTGCTGGTTTCTTCAAGGTATTTTATTGACGAAAAAAAGAGCCTGTTGGAGAAAAACACCAAGGCTCTTGCTTTATATACGCAGGAAGAAATGCTGGCTCAGCCTGCCGACTGGAAAAAGTCGGTGACAGATGAGATGATGCAGTATTCAATGGCGTGCAACGCTGATTTTATCTTGTGCGACTCTACGGGAGCAGTGCTTGTGAACTCCAGTAAGGATCCTGTGTGCAGCCCTCATAATATATCTGTCCATGAGCTTGAAGCTTTTTCTGACAATTGCGAGTATGTTTATTCGGATCTCGGAGGAGCTTTCGATGCTATATATCATGTGATAGGTAAGTCGTTCAAAGCGAATGGACCTGAATATTATGTGCTTGCATTCAGTTCAAAGGCGGCTCAGGACGACTATACCTACAACATAATGGAAATATTTATAGTTTCCGCTATAATAGTTCTGGTCATAGTAATGTTTCTGGTATATTTCATGACGCTGAAGCTTACAGAGCCTATAAAAGAGATAGCGGAGGTATCAAAGAAGATAGGAGCAGGAGATTTTTCTGTCACCCTGCCTGATTATTCTACCTCGGAGCTTGAACAGCTCAGCAACGCTTTCAACGATATGGCTGCCAGCCTGAAAAGCTATGACACCATGCGAAATAGCTTCCTTGCGAACGTTTCTCATGAGCTTAGAACGCCTATGACGTCTATAGGCGGTTTTGTGGACGGTCTGCTTGACGGCACCATACCAAAGGAGCAGGAGAGATATTATCTTAAGATAATTTCCTCTGAGGTACACAGACTTGCAAGGCTCGTAAGAAGTATGCTCAATCTTGCAAAGATAGAGGCAGGCGAGCTTAAACCTAATTTGCAGTATTTCTCTGTGCTTGAGCCGATAGTCGATACCCTTGTGACTTTCGAGCCAAGGCTTGAGGAGAAACAGATAGAGGTAAGAGGTCTTGACGTTGACAGAGTGACCCTTTATGCCGATAACGACCTTGTTCATCAGGTCATGTATAACTTGATAGAGAACGCCATAAAGTTTGTTGACAAGGGCGGTTATATAGAGTTTCACTTTGAGCCTGAGGGCAATATGACAAGCATTTCTATCAGAAACAGCGGTGAGGGTCTGTCTGAGGACGAGCTTCCGCTGGTGTTTGACAGATTTTATAAGACCGATAAGTCAAGAGGACTTGACAAGACAGGCGTTGGATTGGGACTTAATATCGTGCGTTCTATCATAAAGCTCCACGGGGGCAAGATAATGGTACGAAGCGTTAAGAACGAGTATACGGAATTTGTGTTCACGCTGCCTAACAAGGCGGAGGGTGACTAGGAGGCTCATATGGAGCAGTTTGAAGAGCAGCCTTGTCTGCATGATGAAAATGAAGATACAGCCCAAGAAACCGGGCATTACAAGCTGCCTGAGGGAGCGGTAGCCGCTCACAAGGTGGACGAAGATTTTTGGTCGGCTGTTGATTCGGCAAAAAAAAGAAGCCGCTACAGAGAGCGTATGCGCCATGCAGTTGCAAGGCTGTGCTTTATGGTGCTTTTTGTAGGCATCGGAATAGCCATATCAATAACCTCCATAAGGGGAAGCGGCTGGGTGAGAAATCTTGTTACAGGGGACGAGAAGATAAGCTTTACGCTTCCTGTGGCTGACAAGCCGAAGCTTGACGATGAATTTTATCAGGCTGACGGAAGATACACTGCCGAGGGTATCGCAAAGGGGTTTTCTCCTGCTGTGGTATCTATAGAGGTTTACAAAAATTCGGGTGGATATGTTGCGGCAGGTCAGGGCAGCGGTGTTATAATGTCTGCTGACGGATATATCGTCACAAACGCTCATGTTGTAAATGCGGCGGAGTCGGGCATAAAAGTTGTTCTAAGCGACAATTCGGAGTATGAAGCCAAGGTGGTGGGGCAGGACTCTGCCACGGATATAGCAGTGATAAAGATACAGGCACAAGGCTTGCAGGCGGCTGAGTTCGGTGATTCAACTCAGGTGAATGCAGGGGAAGAGGTAGTCGCTATCGGCTCACCGGCTGGCTATTACGGCACTGTGACAAAGGGTATCGTGTCAGGTGTGAACCGCAGGATAAGACTTGAAAACTCGTCAACAATAATGAACTGCATACAGATAGACGCAGCCATAAACCCCGGTAACTCAGGTGGAGCGCTGTTCAATATGTGGGGGCAGGTCATAGGGATAACCTCATCGAAGCTTGCTTCAAGCGACTATGAGGGCATAGGCTTTGCGGTATCTATAGACGAGGCGAAGCCTGTTATCGAGGAACTTATGGAAAAGGGCTATGTGGCAGGCAGAGTAAAGATAGGTGTGACTTATTATGCTGTCAGCGACACCACTGCTGAGATATACGGTATAAAGCCGGGCATTTGTATTGTGTCCATAAACCCTGATTGTGACGTTGCCAACACAGACCTTGTGGAGGGCGATATCATCACGGAAATAGACGGAAAGTCCACCGCAGGAGAGGTGGATATAGCGTCGCTGTTTTCAGGAAAGCAGGCAGGAGATGAAGTCGTCTGCAAGGTATATCGCAAGACGGACAGCGGTGATGAGAAAGAGTTTGAGATAAAATTCAAGCTTATGGCGGATAACGGCGGTCTGGTGGCAGACAGTCAGGCGGAATAGATAACAAAAGTGGATAAAAAAAGAAAAAAGCTGTGGTAAGAAAGGGTACCACGGCTTTTTTCTTAGGGGATTAATAAAATATGTGATGATATTATAGAATTACTATAATACTATCATTATATATTCCCATTAGTTTCATGTCAACATAAAAGTGTGACAGCTATTTTAAAAAATCTGTCACACTTTTTGTCACTGGAAAGATGTATAAAAATACAAAAGAGCAGACCATATTGCGGTCTGCTCTTAGTTTTCATGAAAAATTATTCAGAAAGACCCTCGATAGAGAATGTAATCTCAAGGCTGTCCTCAAATGCAAGATTGTCCTTGTCGATAGGAGAATCCTTAGCTGTATCGCCGTAATCGTTGTAGATCTCGATTCTGTAGCAGTTGTTGTTGTCCTCGATGTTGCCATACTTGATCTTAGCTTTATCGAATGCAACTTCCTGACCGTCAGCCTTGATAGACTTAAGCTCTACCTTGAGATCGTCAGCGTTGTACTTACCTGGAGTTTCCTTATCAGTCTTAGGATCGCCTGTGCCCTTGAGTTTTTCGCCGTTAAGAAGACCGATGATATCAACGCACATTACTACGCAACCCTGAGCGCCAACAGCATAGTCGCCGTCAAGAGCGATCTGTGGGTTGATGCCCTCGTCCGGATCGTCATAAGAGATAGAAGCGTTTGTGATAGAAACTGTGTACTCACCGTCGCCTGTTATGTCAGCGTCAACGCCGAATGCTTTAGTAGCTTCAGGTTCGCCCTGACCTTCCCAGTTGCCCCAGAGCCACTCTCCGTCACCGAACATAAGGAATGCATCATAGCCCTCGAATGTCTTTACAGGTGTGTAATCAGAGTCACCGCCTGTTGTCTTTGAGTCAGCTGTGCTGTCTGCTGCTACAGCAGAGTCGCCTGCTCCGCCGCCTGTTGCAGCAGAATCCTCTGTAGCAGCTGTTGTAGTTGTTGCAGCTGTAGTTGTAGTAGCAGCTGTAGTTGTTGTTGCGGCAGGTGTGCTTGATGAATCAGCTGAATCGCCGCATGATGCGAATACTACTGTTGTCAGAGAAAGAGCTGTGACAGCAGCAAGAATTTTTTTAGCTTTCATTATAATAACCTCCTGAAAAATAATGGCAGTTACACTACCCCTAAGATAGAATATCTCTAATGAATATGATACAAAATTTTCGCATTTTTTTCAAGATACTATTTTAACAAATTTCCCTATGATAAATCGTTTACATTATACAAAACTTGTTGAAACTATATAAAAATATTAACCTTACAGCAACATATTGAACAAATCATGCGAAAATCGTGCACTTAAAATATGAATAACCTGAGCTTTATGTGGCACAATACTGGCAGTCAGAAACAAAAAGGAGCGAGAACAAAATGGATATAAATTTGAGCAAGGCACAATACAGCGAGATGTACAAGGAGGCGTCAAAGGGGACAAAGTGGTGGGTGACCATACCGAAGGCGTTTTTATTTGGCGGACTTATATGCGTTATTGGGCAATCGCTTATGGATATGTATTTATATTTAGGTTTATCCAAGGATAACGCCTCAATGTCGGTATCAATAACTTTGATATTTTTATCGGCCCTTCTCACAGGTCTTGGCTGGTATGACCGCATAGCGAAGCACGCAGGTGCTGGTACGCTTGTACCCATAACAGGTTTTGCAAACTCTGTGGCGGCGCCTGCTCTTGAGTTCAAGACGGAGGGATATATTCTTGGGCTTGGGGCGAAAATTTTCATTATCAGCGGACCTGTTATTCTTTACGGCACTTTGGCTAGTGTGCTTTACGGGCTTATTTATTATTTGTTTTTGAGGTAACAAGCAGCGAGGTCTGTTTGTCGAAAAAAATGATGTTGGTGGGCTACCGAAAAATAATATCAGCAGGCGACCTCAGGTCGCCTCTACATAGAAACACTGCACTGGATATGTTTTATGCAGAATAAAAGGGCAGCGAATTTGCTGCCCTTTTTATCATACAAGTGTATCTTTATATTTCTTGCCCTCTACCACCAATATTGGATAGCCGTCAAGATACGGTTTCACGGCTTCCTGATTTTCGTCTGCATACTCAAATATCTGATCTGCCAGCTCGTTAGCCGTTTTCGTCAGCTCCTTTATGGACTTTTCATTCATAGTAGGACAGACCGGCGACAATGTTATTACTTTAGTTTCATTCAGTGCCATTACTCTCAGCGGCCATATCCTGCAGTCGAACGGTTTGTCGTCGCCTAATATACAGCCCTTCTCGTTATCCAGCATTGGGCAATAATACAGGTCTGCATTCTGTTCCTTATCCATTTTGAACAAGAAATGGTTTTCCTTCTTTATAAATTCCTGCTTAGGGGTATATTCCTGCAATATCTTGCTTGCAAGCGTTTGTGAGATATATGGTGTTTCCCATATATCATAGCTGTCAAAGCAGCAGCATATCCTGCACTTTGCACATTCCTCTTTTGACAATATTTTTGAAAGCATTTTTTCTGTCATGCCTGCCGTTTGCAGGCATTTCCCCCTTTCACGTCTATGGTATGTTAGCCACACTTTTGTGAATTGTATGTTTTTACTAATTATAACACGTTTCTTTGATAAAATCAATAGTGGCTTACTTTTTTTCTACATAGGGAGCTATCTGTTTTATGTGAGTTAACAAACTATTTACATTTGCTCTGCCGTATTGGGGATATTCTCTTTACGGAAGGTCTTATTAGCGGCAAAGCCTATGCCGAGCATCACTGCCATGCCTGCCCACACAAGGGGTTCGCTTATCATGATGCCGAAATATCCCATGCGTGGGGCGAGTATCATTGCCACTGCAAACTTGCCCAAAAGCTCTATTATGCTTGAAGCTATAGGTGTTATCTTATCTCCTACGCCCTGAAGTGCGTTTCTGAAAACTATTACTATGCCGAGGATAAAGTAAAATGCTGTGTTTATTTTCATGTATTTTTCCACTGTACCCACTATCTCAGGGTCGCTGATACCTGTGATAAGGTGTGCGAAAAATGGTGTGAAAAGCCATGTTGCGGCTATTACGATAACAGACCAGCCCCATGTTATGAGGGTCGCTTTTTTCACGCCCTCTTTTACTCTGTCTATCCTGCCTGCACCGTAGTTCTGGCTTGAAAAGGTTGCTGAAGCTGCACCGAAAACTGATATAGGGAGCATAAAGATCTCAGATATTTTTCTTGCGGTGGTGTGGGCGACTATTATGTCAGTGCCGAAGATATTTATTGCGCCCTGCATTATAACAGTGCCGATACCAACGAGAGATATCATAAGTCCCATTGAAACTCCTGTTGCATACATATCTCCTGCGAGCTTGAAGTTAAAGCGGAAGTCGCTTTTTGATGGGATAAGAAATTTGTGTTTTTTAATGATGTATATTATACAAAGCACAACTGAGATACCCTGTGCGATAAGGGTGGCATAGGCTGCACCCTCAACGCCCATTTTAAAGCCCAGGATAAAGAGAAGGTCAAGCCCGATATTAGCGATAGTTGATATTATAAGGAAGATAAGTGGCGAAACAGTGTCGCCGACTGCACGGAGGACACCTGCGCAGATGTTATAGAACATTGATATTATCATTCCTGCAAGGATTATGACTATATAGGTTTTTGCCTGCTTAAAGATGTTGTCAGGCGTGTTCAACGCTCTCAGCAGTGGGTCGATAAAGGCAAGGCTGAGGGCGGTGAGGGCTATTGCCGTTGCGATACCGAGGGTAAGGGCGTGGGCGACGGACTTTTTCAGGCGGTCAAACTCTTTTGCACCGAAAAAGCGTGCTGTCACAAGGGCAAAGCCGTTTGTAAGACCGTTCAGAAAGCCTATTATAACGGTGTTCACTGATGAAGTTGCGCCAAGGGCGGCTATGGCGTTTTTGCCTAAGGTCTGACCCACAATACGGGTGTCGGCAAGATTATAAAAAAGCTGAAAAATGTTGCCAAGCAGAAGGGGCAGGGAAAACATCAATATCAGCTTTGTGATATTTCCTTTCGTTAGGTCTTTCATAATTCTTTCTCCTATTTATGTCTTATATTTATTCCTAAAACCATATTATTTTAGCACAAATAGAATTTCAATTGGTTATATTACTGTGAACATTTATTGTACATACTATACAATTTGCGGTGGTTTTATTTGTGTGCAATAACGAAAACGTTTTAGCAAAAAAACGCCCGACAGAAATTTATCCGTCGGGTGCTAAAGGGGAAATTTGGTGTAATGCTATTTAACTATGTCTACACTGTCAGTGGGTTTTGAGAGATCGGCATAGCTGTATGAGCGTATCTGTCTGTCGGAGAAGATATAAATATATCCGTCCTGAACAAATGCACTGCGGTAACAGTCTCTTTGGTCATTGTCGTTGACCAGAGCCGTGATCTCGTCTTCACTAGCATGATCGAAATAATCGTCAAAATAATCCGTATATTCGTCAAGCTTTATAGTTCCATACTCGCTGAAAGTTTTTGTTTCTATGTCATATTTCATTACCAGCATTTTTTCTATAGTTTTATTATAATAGGTATAGTCCAGATCGTAGCCGTTAGTGGTCTTTCCAACTGAGGTAACGTCATATAATGGTATGGCTATATATCCGTTTTCGTTGTCTGTTATTATGGAGTTTGAAGAAATAGTGCTGGCGGATCTTTGGGTCATATCCTTTCCGTCAACTGTTGTTCCCATTTCTTTCTCGTGATATTTGTATTCCTGTATAGTCTTGAAGAAGTTGAATTTCTTTACTACCTCTGTGTCATAGACCTGCACCTGATCCACTGTGCCGTTAGCATTCGCTATGCCCTTGCCGCTTGAGCCGTATAAAAGGGTTTCTTGCTTTTCTGTTTTGCTCTTGTCGAGTATTTTTACGCTGAAAGAGCCGAATGACGTGCTGTCGGTGCGCACGGCGATATCATCGTTATAGTTCGTACCATAATGGAAGAAGTTGTTTGCCGTTGACACTGCTATCATTTTATCATCAGGGGGCACCTGAGTTATCTTGTTAGGGTCTGAGAAATCATATACTTCATCAAGCTGGATATTGTTCGCTGCCTGATAAGTGTCATCATTGTTGTAAGCGGAGGAATAATCTCTGTAAACATACAGCATAGAATGATAGAACGTGTTATATCTTGCACTCTCGAAATCAGTGTCCTCGTATGTGAGGGCCTTTTTCACAGGGCCGCCAAGGTCATTGTCAAAAAGCCACAGGGTGCAGATATTAATGCCGCTATAATAGATATTGTGTGTGCTGATATCGTAAATGTTTGCAGAGTCGTTTGAGAACAGCGACAATCTGCCGTTATACTCGTCGCCTGATATGGCGTGGCTTATATGCTCGGCGTCTGCGCCTGTGACGGTCTGGGTTTTGTTAAGCTCCATGTCGCCGCCGCCGTAGTTTATTCTTGTAATAAGCGCTCTTGTTGGCACTGTGCTGTATCCGTCTGTTTTTTCAAAGCCATATGCTCTTAAAATGTAAATGTTGTCTGTTCCCATTAAGATGCTGCTTTCACCGCAGGCGATAAGCTTTGAAGCCATGTATGAGCCTTGATTTTTTCCGTCAAAGGACGAAAGCAGGATCATGGACGGTGTATTATCTCTGGCTGTGATATACATTTCACTTTCTTCAAAAAGCTGTTTTTCACCATTGATGTATCGCACTGGTGCGATATCCTCGGGCTTTTGGTCATCTAAGAGCAGTGAAGCCGCTCGGGTGTAGCGTGACACGATGAAAAATTTTCCGTCAACTTTTCTTATGCTCTCCAGCACGCCGGGCTGTTCAAACTCGCTTATGAGCTTGATATTCTCAGGGTCGCTCACGTCAAACATGCACATTCCGCAGTATTCGATATCGAGGTTTTTCTTTCCTGCCTTCACGGGTAAGATAAAGTCGAAGAAAGTGTAAAGCTCGTTATTATCCAAATACATTGCAACAACGCTTGGAGCAAACTTACAGCCGTACTGTTCGTATTCGGCAATGTCAACAAGACCTTTTTTAAGGAAGGTTTCCGCAAAGATATCCTGTTCTGACTTTGTGATATTTCCGTTTTGGGTAATATAAACGTCGATACCGCCATTGTCAGTAATGAAATGGGCATTTCCGTAGGTTATGTTTGTTTCTAGCTCATCTATGCTTGTTGTGGGGGTGATATCCACGCCTGAGCGAGTGAGCTGTATATCAGCGGGGTTAGGGGTGAGCTGGTGATCTCTAAGTGCCTGCTTATACAAAGCCACATAGTCATCGTCTTCAACAGTCAAAGTGTCGATATTTTTGAATATATAGCTATTGTCAACTATAAAGTCCTCTATGTTTTTGCTGTTGCTATTTATATAGTTGTAAAGACCCTTATAGGTCGTTCCACGGAGGCCGTCAAGACCTGAGGCGTCAGCGGACTGTGAAGAAGCGGAATTGGGGTATTTTTTGACGAACTGGGTATTGCTGAACCTAAGCACAGCAAATCCGCCTACCACAAGGACGAAAGCCGCCACCACAGCCAGACATCTCAGGGCGTTGCTTCTGCCGCTGTTTATTTTTATCTCTGCACTATTTGGAGTATTTTCGATAACGGGTCTGAAGCCTGCCACGTCCAGCATATCTTTTATTTCCTGGGGCATGAGCTTATCAGGAATTTTGTTTGCCTGTTCCATTTGTCTGATAAGCTTTCTGCGTTTTCTTAAATTTCTCATCATGTCACCTCCTTTCCAAACAGCTTACTGCGTATTTTTGCTTTACCTCTGGATATATGGGAACGGACTGTCGTATCTTTAATACCTGTTATCTCCATTATCTCCCTGCCTTTGTAGCCTGCTATACAGTGAAGTGATATACAGAGTCTTTCCGCTTCACTGAGATCAGCAAACTCTTCTAAGATCTCGCACCGCTCGAATCCGTTTTCGTCCTTGATTATTGCGTCGCTTTCATTAATATAATCGAGGTTAGAGCGTCTTTGGGCGTATTCCTTTTGTTTTTGTTTGATCTTGGCGACCAGAATTTTGAACATCCAGCTATCGAAAGCTTCGCTTTTCCGCAGCGAGGAGATGCTCATATAGCCGTCCAGCACAGCGTCCTGCACTGCATCGGCGGCGTCCTCGGCATTTTGCAGGTTAGCGAGGGCGTAATAATAAAGCTCCTTATATATCTCTCCATAGAGCTTAGAAAAGGCGTCCGTATCGCCGTTCACCGCAAGTTCTGCGAGCTTTTTTCTTCCCTTTTTGTCCAATCTGATCCCCCCTGTCGTCCGTCATAATATAAGTGTATATTTTTCACTGAAATGTTGCAGTGAAAAATATTTTTTTGAATAAAAAAATCGGGGACGAGGTGGTCGTCCCTGATGATATTTGTTTATCAAACTGTGTAGGTGCTGGCGCCGCAAAATCGCTTAGCTCGGTGTTGAGGGGGTAACTTTGGTCTGCTATGCTAATTCCTCATTCCTCATTTTTTCACACCGCATACCCATTCCTGTTCAACAATTTTATGACCTTATCATAATTAAGTCCCTTTACAGTATGATAGTCTGTACTCTCCGAATTGGTATAAACTCTCACGGCACAAGTATGGCTTATCTTCTGAAACGGATTTTGCATGACCGTTACCATTGACACTCTGTCAAGTGCGGCTATTGATTTATGAAAGCTATACCATTTACAATATGACAATGTACAATACCCGTTTTCAAAGCCTATTGATGTTGTGAACGCTGCCGCCGCCTTGACTATCACGAGCCACAGCAATGGTATGGTAGTTAGTATAACAAGTATGGTTATTTCTCTTTTCCAGTTAGGAAAAAAGTAAAGCGCTCCTCTTCCTGATACGATGGGTATAAACGTGCATATGAGCGGTATCGTTATAAATCTGCCAAGGTCGGCTTTTCCTGTGGAGATGTCGCTTTTCACAGGCGGTATTTTCGGCATGAGCATCTTCAGGGAGCGGTCAACCTGTCCGTTTGTCGTTATCGGTATAAGTGCTGATATTTCAAGCCGTCTTTTTCCGTATCCTGTACAGTGGGCAGACACAGAGGTTATTTTGCATATCTTCATAAGCAATGATTGTCTTAGGTCGATATAGTTTACTCTATCTCTATAGAGGACGTGTCTGCGTCTTGTGCCTATCCCGCTTCTGATTATGAAAAGGTCGGCACAGCGTGTGCAGGAAAAATTCCAGTGGCGCATAAGATTTGACAGAAATGATATGAGCCAGCCTCCTGCCAGAACACCGCCTGCGATAAGGATATATTCAGGCACTTCTGCAAGCACCGGAACTTTTGCTATCTCCGTATTCACTCTGCGGAGTATTTGTTCCTCCGCCTCTCGTCCTACTATCCTATATGCTTCGTAAAGTACCGACAGAACGATTATCATGCCTGACAGAGTTGATGAAAAGATAAGAGAGAATATAACGAGCAGGCTTTTCTTTGAGTTGTAGACATATTTAGGTTTGTTTTTGCATTTGGCAGTGGCAAAATGATAAAGCTCAAAGGCTCGTTTTTTTGTAAGGGTGAGCATTATATCTGCATTTTGCAGTGATTTTGCATCGGTGTCTATGTATACGGCACAGGAATGTATAAGCCTGGAAATATATCCTTGTGACAGTGACAATGAGCTTATCTCGGCAAAATAGACCTTTGTTCGTGTTATGCCGAAATAGCCTGTGTGGGCTATGATGCAATCTTCTTCAAGCTCATAGTAGACAAATATCCAGCGCAGGAAAGCGTAGCCGAAGATAAATGTGATAGTGAGGATATCAACCCAATGTGCCTGAAACCAGCTTTGAAAGTTGAATTTTGCGGCTATGAGATACTTGGCAAGAGGGATAGCAAGAAGCCACATATATTTAGTTGTATAAGATAATATCATTATAGGGTGCTGGCGGTGGGCGAAAAAATTCTTCAGCCAGCTTCTTTTTTCCTTGATAGTTTCTCTGCGGCTCATTTAAACCTTTCCTGTCTATGGTATCTAGTCTTCTTTGCGTTCTCTGTTTCGTATGGAGCTGTTTACTATGGCAGATATTTCCATGGCGTCACGGCGGCTCATAAAAGGTATAAGAAGTCTTGCGCCCAAGGCGTTTAAGACAACGAAGTTAAGTCCTGTTATACTGCCCAGTGGGGTTATGATAGTTGTGACGGATTTTATTGCCGAGGTGGGCATAAAATGCCGCATGGTAAAGAAAAGCCCTGTAAAGGCGGTGACTTCTTTTGAGCTGACGGTGAAATAAGATCTGATGAAGTAAAAGGGAAGCACCAGCAGGCAAAAAAGTGCGGCGATTATCCACAGTGGCATAAGGATATAATTCACGGAAAATGGGATAAGTTTTTCTATGAGATTGACCGCATAGCGGATAAGAAACAATATTACCGCAAGGATAGCCCAGAAGATAAAAAGCGGTATTTTTGAGGGCTTATATCTGTGCATTTGAGGACGTTCACCTCGCTGTTTGTTTTTTTGCGTATTTGTATGTATGGTTATCTCAGTTTTCAAGAATTAATCTCCCTTTTATATCATATCATTTATAAGGCAATTATTTGCACGAAAAAAGTGTTTTCGGGGGAAAGCTATGGAACTTACGGCTATAATAAACAAGATAAATTCGTTTTTGTGGGGCGTTCCGCTTTTGATACTTTTGCTTGGGGGCGGAATATATCTGAGCATAAAGCTTGGATTTCCACAGATACACATTTTAAAAATAATGAAGAAAACGGTTTTTACGCTGTTTAAAAAAGAAAGCTCCGAAAGCGATTCTCTCTCGCAGTTTCAGACATTTTCCACGGCGCTTGCGGCAACTGTAGGAACAGGCTCGGTGGTGGGCGTGGGGGAATGTATCAGGATAGGGGGTGCAGGCTCGGTATTCTGGATGTGGGTGTCTGCATTTTTCGGAATGGGGCTTGCTTACTGCGAAAACTATCTGGGAGTGAGATGCTCTGACGGAAAGCTTTGCGGTGCGGCGTCTTATCTCGAAAAGATAGGCAGAACGAAGCTCACGGCTGTTTTGTTTGCAGTTTTTACGGTGGGTGCGTCCCTTGGAATGGGCAACATGGTGCAGACGGGTTCGGCGGCTGCGGCTGCCCGAGAGGGGTTTGGGATACCCTCATATATATTTGCACTTGTGGTGCTTATTTTCGTATTTTTAGTAGCTGTGGGAAAAAACTCAGCAGCTTGTCTTTGCGAAAAGCTTGTGCCGATAATGGCGGTGTTTTTCATAGGCGGCAGTTTGGGAGTGATAATATTTCACCCATTAAAAGCCGCAGGAGCGATAACGCTCATAATAAAAAACGCTTTTTGTCCGAGTGCCTGTTTGACAGGCTCGGTGGCAGGGACGATAATATTTTCCATGGTGGAGGGGTTAAAGCGTGGAGCGTTTTCAAACGAAGCAGGCTTAGGTTCGACGGTGGCAGTACACAGCTCGTGCGAGATAAAGTCGCCTGAATTGCAGGGAACATGGGCAATGGCTGAGGTTTTTATAGATACCTTTGTCATATGCACTTTGACGGCTGTGGTGATAATAATAAGCGGCACTGACCTCACGGGGGAGGATATGGCAGTGAGGGCTTACAATGCTGCTCTTGGTGAAGCTGGGAAGTATTTCATGTCAGGTTCGCTGATACTTTTTGCATTAGCGACAGTGGCAGGGTGGTTTTTTATAGGGGAGAGGGCTTGGAGATACCTTTTCCCTCGAAGTGATATGATCTATAGGATCATGGCTATAGCTTGTGGGTGCATTGGAACGATGTGGAGCATGGAGCTTGTGTGGGGAGTGTCGGATATTTTCAATGGACTTATGGCAGTACCGAATGTTATCGGGGTATTGGTGTTGTGGAGAAAAGAGGTAGAAATGAGGAATGAGGAGTGAGGAATTGGCAAAGCTGACCAGAGTTGTGCACAAGCACAAAGTAAAAGTTAGCACCGAGCGAAGCGAGAGGTAAAACGCAGGCACAAGCCCGGCGTTAGAGGGCTTGCAGGGTCAAGGGACAGAGTCCCTTGCGGAGTTTGAGGCAGAGCCTCATTCGGCGTAAGCCGACTAGGTGCAGATTTAATGAGAAAAAAAGCACATGAAAGTCCGATATTAAACAAAGGTGATATCGGAGCAAAAATCTGCACCGTTTTCCCTATCCCTTAGCAAATGTAAATCCGCAAAGAGCGAAGCGATTTTGCGGCGGAAGAACTTGCCCGAATAAGATGTAGGAGCTTGCTTGATGAATAATAAGATGTGCGTGCTGTGGAAAATGCGGGTGAACACTGTTCGCCCCCACATTATGCCCTTATATCTCTCCGCTTGCGTGTCTTGTCACATGACAGCCTACGTTCACTGACACCGGCAGGCCTGCGATATGGGTCGGTGCTTCTTCTATATTTACTGCAAGGCAGGTCTGTGTGCCGCCAAAGCCTTGCGGCCCTATGCCAAGGAGGTTTATCTTCTCCAGCATTTTCGCTTCAAGCTTTGCATAACGTTCCTTTGGGTTTCTCTTTGATACGCTTCTGCACAGAGCTTTCTTTGCAAGGTATGCGCACTTCTCAAAGTCGCCGCCTATGCCTACTCCTATGACTATTGGCGGACATGGGTTAGAACCTGCTTTTGCACACACTGACACTACCCAATCCACTATCTCGTCCTCGGTAACTGACGGGGTCATCATTTTAAGCTGTGACATATTTTCGCTGCCAAAGCCCTTTGGTGCCACCATTATTTCTACCTTTTCGCCCTCTGCTATTTTAAGATGCACAACAGGCGGTGTATTATCCCCTGTGTTTACTCTTTCCAATGGGTCGGAAACTATGGAACAGCGCAGTCTGCCCTCTGTATAGCCTCTTGCTACGCCTTTATTTATGGCTTCATTCAGCGAACCGCCTACAAAATGCACGTCCTGTCCTATGGTCATGAAGATAACTGCCATGCCTGTGTCCTGACAGATAGGGATAGTTTCTTCTCTTGCTACTCTCATATTGTCAAGGATATCAGCAAAGACGTTCTTTCCCACCGGGGACTGCTCTTTCCTGGCGTTGCACTCTATACAGCTTTCCATATCCTCAGGAAGATACAGATTGGCTTTTATGCACAGCTCTCTTACAAGTTCTTCTACTTCTGAAACGTTTATCTCTCTCATTTTTATTTATCCTTTCGCTCTGTATTTGCTACCTTTTCACGGTCGCTGAGCTTTATTACTTTTTCGCTGTCAAGGACATAGCATGGCTTGCCCTCCAGAAGAAATTCTCCTTTTAGAAAATCTGCGCAGGCTTCTTCGTTGACGTTTGGGGCTTTACACAGCTTATCCTCGGGGATATCCGTGAAGCCTGTTACGCTGTCGCACAAAAGCCCTACGGAAACTTCTTCGCCCATTGTGATTATTATGCAATCTCTGTCGGAGATCTCTTTTGGCTCATAGTGGAAACGTCTGCGCAGGTCTATGACAGGCACTACCTCGCCCTCGTTCACCACTGTTCCCGGCACATAGTCGGGAAAATCAGGCACGGGAGTTGGGGTCTGCGCCGCTATGATTATTTTTATATCCTCAAAGGGCAGTGAAAAGCTTCGCCCTGCTGAGGTGAAAATGAGATATCTGCTGTTTTCCACAGCTATCCCTCCTTGTTATATTTTATCATAAGCCGTTGTCGATGCGATAATGTATCTCCTGTGCTATCTTGTCAAGGGGACACTGCTTTGACACTGAGCCATTTTCATATGCGGCTTTAGGCATACCATAGACTATGGAGCTTTCTGCGTCCTGTCCGATATTATATGCTCCCATTTTCTTCATGTTGAGCATACCCTTTGCACCGTCACAGCCCATGCCGGTGAGGATAACGCCTATAGCGTTACGCTTTGCGCTGTATGCCACAGAATCAAAAAGCACGTCAACTGACGGACAGTGACCTGAAACCTTTACGCCTGCTTCAGAGGTGACAAAATAGCCTTTTTTATCCCTGAACAATCTAAGGTGCTGACCGCCCTGCGCTATTACCACCATGCCTTGGCTGAGATACAGACCGCTTTTGGCTTCCACAACGTTGTGACCGGTTTCAGTGCATAGCTGTTCGGCATATATCCTTGTATAGCCTGCAGGCATATGCAGGACTGCCACTATAGGGGGCAGGTCGTGGCGGAGGTCTTTAAGGATAGCTTTCAGGGCTTCCGTTGAGCCTGTTGAACCGCCTATGGCTATTATTCTGGAGGTATTTATGGCAGGTATATGCACAACAGAATTAGCTCTTGCTTTTTCAAGGCGCTGTATGCTTTCGGCAAAGCGTTTCTGAAAACGCTCGTTATCAGACGGAGTGCCGTCAGGTTTATATACGACGTCTATAGCACCTGCCTGCATCATGGGATATTTATTGTTATGCTGAATGGTAAGATAGATTATAGGCACAGAATATCGTGGGGCAAGGCTTATGATGTAGTCGTCCATATTGTCTTGGCAATCGCCGTCGAGAAGAACATAGTCGGGAGAAAGGGCGGTGACGCTTTTTCTGCCGTTGCTAAGGCAGGCTGAGGCGAGCTTTGAGCTTTGGAAGCCTGCGTTTGTAAGGGCCTTTCTGCAAAGCTGTGCAAAGGTTTTGTTTTCAGTTATCACAAGAAAGAGAGGCGTCATTTTTTATCCCCTCCCAGCTTGCGGTATATTGCAGGGGCAACTTTTACAAAAGGCATATACTTCGGCACTGATTCTGCGTGACCGATATAGAAATAGCCGCCAACCTCCATTGCGTCATAGAATTTTCTGCATATCTCGGCTTTTGTATCGTCGTCAAAATATATCATGACGTTACGGCAGACGATAAGGTCGAATTTCTTTTTGAAAGTGAAATCATCCATAAGATTGTGGTAGCGAAACTCAACATTCTGCCTTATTGTATCGCTGACCTGCCAGAGATCCTTTGTGTTTGAATATGGGTGAAAATATTTTTTACGCCAATCTTCTGGGATATTCTTTATGGACATACTGGTATAAATGCCGTTTTTGGCAGAACGCAGTGCGTTAAGGGAGATATCCGTGGCAAGTATTTTCAAGTCCCAGAAACGGCGGTCAAAGCCGAAATAATCGTCCATACACATGGCAAGATTATATGGCTCGTTGCCGAATGAGCAGCCTGCACTCCATATACGCATATCATGATCGAGGACGTTTTTTTCGGCATAGGGGAGAAATTTCTCCATGAAGTGTTGGAAATGGTCCGTTTCACGCATGAAATATGTATGGTTGGTAGTAAGGCGGTTTATAAGGTTGGCAGTTTCTCTGCCTGTTTCATCGCTGTAGACGGCGCTGAGATATTCTGAAAAGCTGTTGAAGCCGCAGTCCAATACATAGTTGCTCAGCCTGCTTTCAACGATAGACTTTTTCCTTGCAAGGTCAAGACCGTATTTTTCTTTTATGAATGCAGTAAGCTCGTCAAAGTCTGACTGAGAGATCTCAAGACGTGACAGCATTCCTCTTCCTCCTTGTTATTATGTTTTACCTGTTTGTTCTGACCAGAATATCAGGGTCAAGCAGGGATATGTTTTTGTTGTTTGCGTTTATAAAGCATTTTACAAGGCTGTTTTTTACGGGCGACACGGCGGTCTGCTGGGGGAGGATATCCTCAACGTCCAAGACCTTATCGCATATTATGCCAGCCTGATTTGAGCCGACTTCTATCACTATGGTACTGCTTCTGTTGTCATACTCCCCTTCGGGCAGTCCAAGACGCAGGCGGAGATCTATCACGGGAACGGCTTTTCCTCGGAGATTTATAACGCCTTTTATGAACTTTGGTGTTTTCGGGAGCCTTGTGACGGGGAGAAGCCCTATTATATCGGTGACATCTTTTACCTCAAAGGCGTAATATTTTTCATCAGAAACAAAGGAGAGTATTTTTCCGCCCTTCTGACAAAATTCGTTTATATCCTGTTCTGACATCTTTATTCACCCTTTCGGAAGTCATAATTGCCGAGAAATTCTTTCATATCCAGTATTATGGTTATACTGCCGTCACCGAGGACCGAACAGCCTGCCATGCCTGATTCCTTGAGGGGATAGGCGTCAAGGAGAGGTGAGAACGGTTTTACTACCACCTGCTGGTCAACTGTTATCCTGTCTGCCATGAGGACGGCTTCCTTGCCGCCGTCTTTACAACAGAGCATTATGCCCTTTGTTACGTCCTTTTCGGCATTTGGTATATCAAAATGGTCGCTCATTCTGATAAGAGGCAGACATTTTTCACGGAGCATTATAAACTCGTTGCCCTCGGGGTCGGTGATAAAGCTTTCGGTTTTGCAGGAGAAAGCTTCGGAAACTGCGGAAACAGGCAGAGAGAAATTCTCGCCCCCTACGTCAACGCTTAAAACGTCAAGGATAGACAGAGAGAGTGGTATCCTGATAGTAAAGACAGAGCCTTCGCCAAACTTGGAGTCAACATAGAGCTTTCCGCCGACTTTCTCAAGGTTTTTCTTTACAACGTCCATTCCCACGCCTCTGCCTGAATATTCGGTTATTTTATCATTGGTGGAAAAGCCTGCCGCCACAACAAAATTGAATATCTCTTTGTCGGTATATTCATTCTCAGGCTTTGTGAGCATCCCGTTTTTCTTGGCTTTCGCCATAAGCTTTGCGGTATCCATTCCTGCACCGTTGTCACGGCAGGAGATAACCACTTCGTTGGAGTCATAGCCTGCGCTTAGAGTAACTGTGGCAGGCTCGGTCTTGCCTGCTTTTGCACGGACTTCGGGGTCTTCTATGCCGTGGTCAACTGCATTTCTTACAATGTGCATAAGGGGGTCATTGAGGATATCTACGATAGATTTATCCACTTCCGTTTCCTGCCCTTCAAACACAAGAGTAACGTTCTTTTTGAGCTTTTGGTTCATATCCCTGACAACACGGTTCATCTTCTGAAATGCTGTGGAAACAGGCACCATTCGTATGGACATTACAACGTCCTGAAGCTCGTCGGTAAGCTTTTTCAGCTCACGGGAGGATTTATTGAAGCGGTCAAGGTTTATCTCGGCTTTTTTCAGGTCGGGAGAGGAGATAACAGAACCTTCGGTTATAACGATCTCAGCCACAAGGTCAAGAAGTCTGTTGAGCTTATCGAGCTTGACGGATATCATGGACTGCTCATGCTTTTCGGCATGCTTTTTGGGGACTGCATTTGCAGGCTGAGCAGGCTTTGGGGCTGACTTTTCCGGAGCAGACTTTTGGGCAGGCTGAGGTTTTTTGGCTGCGTTAGCAGGTTGCTCAGGCTTTTTCACCTGCTCGGCTTTGTCAACGTTCACGGCGTTTTTCATAAGGTCAAGAACGCCATTCGGGTCATCGGTGATAAGCTTTATGTAAAGTCCCTTTTTGGATATCTCGTCCCCTGCATTGTCGGCGTCAAGATCCTCAGGGAAAGTTTTTATTACCTCGCACATTTTACCTAAAGCACGCAAAAGCACCAATGCACGCATATCAGGCATTGCACAGCTTTCGGAATATGTGACCTTATAGGTGAGAACGCCCTCTTTTTCATCATCAGGGAAAAGCCCCTCATAGGTGTTGGTATCGGCTGAGGAAGTATCGGAACTGTCTGTGGCAGGCTGACCTTTCATGGTGGCTGCAAAGGCGTGTATCTTATTTTCAAGCTCTGAAAAATCGGTGAGCGGTGCGTCGTCATAGAGTGAATCAAGCTCAGATTTAAGATTATCAGAGGCTGAGAAAAGAAGCTCATAGAGAGCAGGCTTGTCATATTTCACAGTAGGGTCTTCACGGATAATGTAGAAGAGATCCTCAACTGAGTGGGCAAGGGTAGACATATTGTGCATACTCATCATGGCGGCAGAGCCTTTAATAGTGTGCATGGTACGGAATATCTCGTTGATATCGTCGGAGGAGATAGAGTCTTCCTGCTCGGTGCGCATAAGGATCTCGTCCAACTTTTCCAGAAGGTCGCCTGTTTCAAAGACGAACATATCCGCCATATTTTCCATACCGCTTTCAAATTTCGGCAAAAAAGTCACTCCCTTTCGGTGCTGTTGAAGCATACGGATATAATCAATAATATTATAGCAAATTTTTTGATATTTTTCAAGCATTTTTGTGCATTTTAAGTAAAAGAAACGATCAAGTGAGGAGGGGAGGGTAAGTGAGGAGTGAGGAGTGAGGAATTGGCAAAGCTGCCCCCAAGCACCGAGCGAAGCGATAGATAAAGCGCACGCTCAAGCTCGGCACTGGAGGGCTTGTGGGGTCTAGGGGCAAAGCCCCTAGCGGAGTATGAGGCAGAGCCTCATTCGGCGATAGCCGACTAGGTGCAGATTGTAGTATTAAAAGCATATAGAAATAAGATATCAGACAAAAGAAATATCGGAGTAACACAATCTGCACCGCTATTCTATCCCAAAGCAAAACGTATATCCGCAAAGAGCGGAGCGATTTTGCGGCGGCAGAAACTTGCCCGAATACCTGTAGGGGAGCAGCGCAATTTCTGCTTTGCAGAAACACGACGTCCCGTTTCGAGGAGTTGCGGGGGGTTGAATTTGTACAAACCATGTAGGCGAATAAAGGCGGGCGAACGCTGTTCGCCCCTACCGCCATTTGTGGGTTTATCACAGGATCGAGCAGGCAAACAGGTGCGGGCTGTCGAGGGCGCCAGCCCCTACATGGTTTGTAAAGTGCGGCTAACACAAGTACAAATAAAAAATGCGAAACGAAAACCGTTCCGCATTGGTATCATATCAAATTATTTTTCCACCGCATATCACCATGTCAGGTGATACCATTACATCAAGGGGGTCGCCGCTGAATAGGGTGAGGTCTGCGTCAAGCCCTGCCTTTACAGAGCCTACCCGGTCGGATATGCCTGCTATCTCTGCCGCTGTGCAGGTGATAGCTTCAATGCCCTTTTCATAGTCAAGACCGTTTTTTACTGCAATAGCCGCTGACAAGGGCAGATATTCTATCGGCACTTCTGCGTGGTCGGTGCAGATTGCTACCTTTATGCCGTGAGAAGAAAGTATGCCTGCGTTTGCCGGGGTAAGATTTGCCATTTCAGGCTTGCACCTGTCGCATATTACAGGACCTATCACACAGCTTGCTTCTTCCTCTGCAAGCTCGTCAGCTATGATATGACCGTCAGTGCAGTGTATAAGCACATAGTCAAGCTCAAATTCTTTCGCTATCCTTATGGCGGTGAAAATATCGTCCGCCCTGTGACAGTGAAAATGCGCCTTGACTTCACCTCTGAGAACAGGGAGCAGAGCCTCCGACTTCATGTCAAACTCAGGCATATCCTCCTCGCTTCCCATTGCACGCTCGACCGCTTCACCGTATTTCTGCGCCTTTATAAGTGCTTCTCTTATTATGCCTGCCACTGCCATTCGGGTGTAGGGGGCGTCCTCTTTGTCAGAATAGGTGAGTTTAGGGTTTTCACCCATTGAGAATTTCATTCCAACTGTGCCTACAAGCATTTTATCTACTCGCTTGCCATAGGTTTTTACTGCCGCAATACTGCCTGCAACAGGGTTTGCTGAGCCTGGGGATACAAGACAGCATGTTACGCCTGCTTTTCTTGCAAGCTCAAAGGAATAGTCGATGGGGTTTATGCCGTCAACAATGCGGATATGTGCTGTGCATGGTTCAGATTCCTCGTTGAAATCCTCGCCCTCCATGCCTACGCCGCTTGTGGATAGTCCAAGATGTGTGTGAATGTCGATAAAACCAGGGTAAACTGTTCTGCCGTTGCCGTCTATGTCTTCGGCTGTGACAGCTTCGGGAGAGCCGCTTTCTACAGCGGAAATAATGCCGTCTGTTATCTCAACCCAGCCGTTTTCAATAACACGTCTGTCGCTGTCCATGGTCTTTATTTTAACGTTGTAAATTTTCATATGCAGTTTTCACCATTCTTATTTGCCTGTTGAGCCAAAGCCGCCTGCGCCACGCTCTGTATCGGAAAGCTCTGTTACTTCCTCTACTTCGGGAGTGAAAACAGGGGTTATCACAAGCTGTGCGATCCTGTCGCCACTGTTTATGGTGTAGTCCTTGTCTGAACTGTTGTGGAGAGCGCAGATTATCTCACCTCTGTAGTCCCAATCAACAACGCCAACGCAGTTTGCAGGGGCAATGCCGAACTTTGATGCGAGTGAGCTTCTTGCATAGATAAGAAGAACGCAGTTTTTCTCGCCCTGAACCTCGGCTGATATGCCTGTGTGTATTTTCTCGGTCTGACCTGCTTTTATGGTAACAGGTGCGTCTGTGCAGGCACAAAGGTCATAGCCTGCGCTAAATTCTGTTTGTCTTGCAGGGATAACTGCATTTTCCTTAAGCTTTTTTATAAGTAATCTCATTTTATAAAACTCCTCTGTAGTATAGGCCATTGGTGGCGTTTTCGGGCTTTGCACCCCTTTCGCCATGGTAAGCCTTTATTATTTCGTTTATCCTGTGGGCATTCTCCTCATAGAAGTGAAGCTCCATATAGTCGGCATTATCAAAATCGTCGAGCTTGTCTGCAAGGTACAAAATATCGGAATTTAGTATCTCTGCGCAATCTCTGCCCTTTGGACATCTCACCGGAAACTCTCTGCCTGTGCGGTCAAAAAGCTTGCCCTTGCAGTTTTTACAGCCTATATCGTTTCTTATAGGACAGTTTGCTGTGAGCATAAGGGGAAGTCTGCCGTATGCCACAAAGCCTATCTCAATGGGCTTCTTTAATTTTTCTATCTGCGACGCTTTAAGCTCAAAGGACACTGTGCAGTCTTTTGCACCAAGTTTTTTTACCTCGTCCAATGCGGCTGAGTTGCAGAGATTGAATGAATAGCCTGCGTGAAGCTCAAAGCCAAGGTCATTCGCAATAAGGCAGTGGCCGATATTCATGGCGAGCATTTTTGTTATGCCTGCTTCTTTTGCGGCTGAAAGCTTTTCACATAGGGCTTTCTCGTCGAATGTGAAGCGTGGCATTATTATCATAAGCTTGCTTTTGTCTGACACGATCTTTGCCGCTTCTGACGCTATCTCTATTGGCACGCCCACAAGCTCTGCTTTGTCAAGGTCAACACCCTCAAGCTGAGAGAGCTTTGAGAGCATTATGCGGATCTTTTTGTGTTCATAGGCTTTTGGCAGGGTAGGAAGATCGGTAAGTGCTTTGTCGGTAAAATCGGCGGTATGGGTGAAAAAGTCTATACGCTTCTGGTCAAGCTTTTCTACCGCCTGCCGTCTTAGGTCGTTAAGTGCGGAAGCTGGATAGGCAAGGTCTTTGCCTATGGCGGCTTCAAGTCCTCCGAACTCATATATGGTGTCCCCAAGCTTGGAGAGCTGTTTTTTCACATAGTCGCTGTCGCAGGCCTTTTTCAAGGCTTTCTGTGGTATATCGCCGTAAACGGTCACGGCGTTTCCTTCGCTGTCACGGAGAGAAAGCTCCGCCTGAGAATTTTCCTGAAGCTTTATGGCGAAAAAGGCTTTTGTGCGCTTTTCACATCTGCGGTAAAGCTCGTGAAGCTCGGGAAGAATTTTGGCGGTGGCGGAAACGTCCTCTTTCTGCCTTGTGCCGAACATTTCTCTGCCAAGCTTGCCGTTGTAATAGCCGTCTGTAAAGCCCCCACGAGAAAATACCGCTTCAAGGGCTTTCAGGTCATAAGGCTTGTTTTCCAGAGAATTTTTACAGCAGTTCACTGCCGCCGCAACATATTCGGGGCGCTTCATTCTGCCCTCTATTTTAAGAGAGGAAACTCCGTCCTTTTCGAGCCTTTGGAGCTTATCAACATAGGACATATCTTTCAGAGAGAGGGCGTAACGCTCCTGCCCCTTTGTTATCTTATCCCCTTGTGCGGGAAGTCTGCACGCTTGTGCGCAAAGGCCGCGGTTTGCGCTTCGTGAGCCTATAAGAGCGCTCATATAGCACTGACCTGACACGGACATACAAAGTGCGCCGTGGACAAAGACCTCTGTTTCGATGCCAAGGGCGGTGAGGTCTTTTATGGTATGCTCGGGAAGCTCTCTTGACAGGACGGCTCTTGAAAAACCGAGGTTTTTAGCCATTTTCACACCGCTTTCGCTGTGGATGGTCATTTGGGTGGAGGCGTGATATTCAAGGTCGGGGCAACATTCACGGCATATTTTCACAAGGGTCAGGTCTTGGGTGATAAGTCCGTCAACGCCAATTTCTGCGGCAAATTTGACGGCTTTTTTGCACTCTTCGAGCTGTTCGTCAAAGACAACAGTGTTTATAGCCTGATAGACCTTTACACCTCGCAGGTGACAGAGCCTTACGGCTTCTTTTAGCTGTTCATCTGTGAAATTGACGGCATTTTGTCTGGCGGAGAATTTCTCTCCCCCGAGATAAACTGCGTCACAGCCGCTTCTAAGGGCGGCTTCGAGAGTTTCAAAAGAACCGCAAGGAGCAAGTATCTCAGCTTTGTGAGCCATTAATGGCTTCCTCCCTCGGGTCTGTAATTCACTGTGCCGACAAAATTGCCGTTGTTAGGCTGATTAGGGTGGACAGGTCTTTCAATAGCGTTCTTTATCTCCTGCGAAAGAAGCTCGTTTGCGTTTATAACTTCGTCCTCAGGCTCTCTTTTTACAACTGTGCGTGCTTCGAGCTGTTCTTCAAGGTCATGGACTTTTGCCTGAAGCTCTCTTATTTCTTTCTGAGCTTCGTCAGCCTGACTTCTTGCTCTGCCTGCGTCGTCAACATAGTCCTTTATCTGGGTGCGGATATTCTCGATATTCTGATTTGCCTTGCTAAGCTCGTCAAGACAATCAAGCGCTGTCAGCACTGCGGCGTCCTGAACGGAAAGGCTCGGGATAGCTTTCATCATGCCTTTTATCTTTGAATTTATCACCAACGCAAGTTTATTGGTATACTCCTGCGACTCTTCGGAAAGCAGATTGTATGTACGGTTATAAATATTTACTTTAAGCTTGTTTTTCATAGCTTTTGACCTCCCTTTATTTTCTTTGCTGTGAACTTGTATACTTAATTGTATTATACACTACTTTTTGAGAAAAATAAAGAGGGTAAAAAGAAGTTTTTTGTAAATACGCCCTTTGCGGTGGTTTTTGCTTGACATTTTTACAAATATGATATATAATTAATCATAGATTTTCTATAGGATTTATGAAAGGATCTGACGCTGATGAAAATATCCACAAAGGGAAGATATGCACTGAGGCTCATGCTTGACCTTGCTTTACATGAGCAGAGCGGATATGTGCCTATCAAAGCGATCGCTGAAAGACAAGACATCAGCGACAAGTATCTTGAACAGATAATATCCATTCTTGCAAGAGCGGGCTTTGTAAAGAGTGTTCGTGGTGCAGGGGGCGGATACAAGCTGGCAAAAACGCCTGCGGAATACACTGTGGGAATGATACTTCGGCTCACAGAGGGAAGTCTTGCTCCTGTGGCTTGTCTGGAGGGGGAAGAAAATACCTGTCCACGTCAGGATAGCTGTGCAACGCTGACGGTATGGAAAAAGCTTTACGGTGCTATAAATGATGTTGTTGACGGCATTACTTTGCAGGACCTTGTAAATCAGGAAAATGCAAGGATAGATGATTACGTTATTTGATATTTTGTAGGGGCGGGCTTTGCTCGCCCGTTTTTTGTGCGATTTTAAGCTGTCTGTTTGCAGAATGGAGTGGTCTTGCCCATGACCGCTCTTTTTTTACGCCTTTTTATCTTCTACCTATAGCACAAAAGAAAGCCTATATGACAGCTTGGTTTTGTGCATAATTGATTTTGTCATGTTCTTGTAAAATTATTGTGGGATATGGTATTGCTTTGATGCACAAATGTGATGTTCGGATAGGACTTTTGGATTGTGCAAAAGATACAATTTGCGGTGGAAAAAGTGTGAAACTGAGGCATTTGCAAATCATAGTCTGGAGGTATAAAATAAGGATAGAAATTAAATTGGAGTGATAATAATGAGTACAACAGTTCAGGTAAAAAATTCAACAAAGCATATTCAGCTTATTTGTGTGACAGGTCTTTTTGCGGCAATGATATATGTTCTTACGGCATGGCTTCACATTCCTACGGGTGCAGGCTACACACACGCAGGTGACGGACTTATTTATCTTGCGGCTTCGATGCTTCCTACACCTTATGCAATGGCGGCAGGCGCTATCGGAGCAGGTCTTGCAGACGGACTTTCAGGATTTGTGGTATGGCTCCCTGGAACTATCGTTATAAAGGCTATAACTGCCCTTTGCTTTTCAAGAAAGACAGAGAAAATAATCTGCGTGAGAAATCTGCTTGGAATTATCCCTGCACTTGTTATATGCGTGGTATGCTACAGTCTTTATGAGGGAATTTTTATGGCAGGCGGTTTCTCAAAGAGTGCTATAATCTCGGCTTTCGGTCAGACTCCTGCTTACTGCATACAGGTGCTTGCAAGCTCGATACTTTATATAGTGCTTGGACTTGCTTTTGACAAGGCTGGACTTAAAAAGAAGTTTTCACATTTGTTTGGATAATTTATTGGCATAAAAGCGTGATAAGCAAAGTGGACGACATCAGGTCGTCCCTACGCATTTTGGCAAAAGAAAAAGGGGCGGAAGTCAAATTCCGTCCCTTTAACGTTATTTTTATGGAGAATGAAGTTACAAGCTATATCTTTGAATAGCCGAAGCTGTTTACCAAAGCGTCGACCTTCTGTCCTGATTTGCACATTGGGCATTCTGATGATGTATATGTCATGTAATCAGGCAGATCCTTTTCTGTGAAAAGGGCGTGGATAGCAGTGCCGTTGTTCTCTTTGATAGCGGAGAATATGGAAGCTATTCCTACAAGGTTGCCGTTATAGTATTTCAGACAGTCCATTGCTCTGTTTATGCTCTTTCCGGTTGAAACGGAAGCGATAAGCAGAAGCACCTGCTTGCCCCATATTTTCTTCTGAGTGTTATCTCTGAATATCATCTGGTTTACAGCGTTTAGCTCAGGTGTTACTACATTTACGTCTGCACCGCTGTTTATGCCGCTTTCGCCAAGGCTTTCAGCGAGAAAGGCACCGATGATCTCTGTGCCTTCAAGGCATATGATAGTGTCGATATGTGTTGAAACATAGGTGGCTGCCAATGCCTTTGCGGCTTCCTTTGCCATTTTATAACCAGTTTTAAGAGATGTTATATCTACATAATAATTGATATGCGAGTGGTTAGTTGCATAGTGACCCGGTATAACGCCTATCTGTATCTTGCTGTTGCCTGCTGCCTGTATAATTTGCATACGTTCTTCCAAAATAAAGACCTCCTTACAAGTAAAGTGTGAACAGTATGTTGCTATTCGTTATTATATCACATATGAACAAGATTTTCAATGCTATTTTTGATGAATTTTGCTATATATTTTTGTGACAATACACAATTAATAAACTGATAAATCAAAATTTAAAGCGATTTATTTGTAATTCGTGAGGTGTTGTGTATATTGTTGTGTAAACTAATGTATGATTTGTACAAAATTCTGCTTGTAATTTTATTGGAAAATGTGTATAATTGAATGAGGAAAACTTTAAGCAGCTCTGTGATAAAGCTTTGCTGTTGATAAATGGCGTATCGGAGGAGGTCTTTTTATATGAGGACAAGAAAGCTTTTGTCGGGGCTTGGGGCGGCTGTGATGTCGCTTATGATGATAATACCGTGGGCGGTGTATGCGGACAGCCCTCAGACGGAGGACAGCTCCATTGTGACGGAAAGCTCTGCGGCGGAGGCTATGGCGGAGCAGGAGGTTATCAAGGCGCAGAAAAACTCCACCCAGAACACTGAGACCGATTGGGTGCTTTTCGGCTGTATCGGCGGCGGTGCGGTGGTAGTGCTTATAATGATAGGGCTTATGGCTAAGAAAAAATAATACATATTAGGGCGGCGTGGGCTGCCCTTTTTTTGTTGGGGTGATTTGTTACAATCTGTATTGGTGAATGCTGTTTGCACCGAGAGTGTTTAAAAACATCAGGTGCCTCTGCGGGATAGTACGAGAAATTTTTTTTGTTTGCAACTTTTTTTGTTATTGCACGTCTTTATAGATGAGGGAAATTCTTATGAGCTTCTTAAAACAACGTCTTTTTTTATTGACTTGTATTCTTTTTATGGTATAATGTATACATAAAAACAGATAAGAACAAAAGACAACAGGACAGCAAGATAACAAAGAATAATACGCTCATGCTATACCCTTATGGGAAAGGTGGGGCTGTATTATCCGTCTGGCTGCTGTCAGGCGGATTTTTTATGCTATTTTGGGAAAAAATCACAAACGGAGGTATTGCAATGACCACGAAAAAAAGGATATGCACTGTTATAATAGTGCTTGTTATCGTCTGCACAGTGTGTGTGGGAGGCTTTTTCGTATGGAAAAAGACCGGCAAGGGAGGCTCAAAAAGCTCACAGAAGGTATATGTGCAGAAGGTATCGTCACTTAACACTGCGTCGGACTTCAAGCTTTCTAATCGCTCGTTCTTGGGCGTTGTTGAGGCACAGGAGTCTGTGGACGTAAAGTATGACAGCTCAAAGACGGTGGCCGAGATACTTGTTAAGAACGGTGACTCTGTTAAAAAGGGTGACAAGCTTCTTACATATGACGTTGAGGCTATAAATCTTCAGCTTGAGCAGGCTAAGCTCGAGGTGGAGAGGCTCCAGAACGAGATAGCTTCAAATAAGAGCCAGATAGCTGAGCTTGAAAAGGAAAAGAAAAACGCCGATCAGGACGCTGCTGTGTCATACACGACCCAGATCCTTTCTTTGCAGAGCGACAATGCTAAGAACGAATATGATATAAAGGCTAAAAACGTTGAGATCAAAAAGCTGGAGGCTTCCACAAAGAACGCATACGTCACCGCTTCTATCGACGGAACTGTAAAGAACGTCAAGACGGTGGACAAGCTTCAGCAGGACGGCGGCGACGTTATAATGCAGATAACAGAAGAGGGCGACTACAGAATAAAGGGCAGATTCAACGAGCAGAACAGCAAAGATATCATGCAGGGAGCTTCTGTTATCGTAAAGTCAAGGCTTGATGATTCCACTTGGAAGGGCGAGATAACTTCTGTTGACACAAGTCCGCAGAAAAATTCTGGTGATGATATATACAGCTTCGGTTCAAGCGATGAGATGAGCCAGTCTTCAAACTACGCTTTCTATGTTAAGCCTGAGAGCTTTGACGGACTTATGCTCGGTCAGCACGTTCTTATCGAGATTGATAACGGTCAGGACACTTCTATAAACAAGACGGGCATATGGCTCTATTCCGACTTTATCTGCAAGGACGGCAAGAAGAACTACGTCTGGGCTAAGAACGAGGACGGAAAGATAGAAAAGAGATATGTTGAGATAGGTCAGAAGGACGAGGATAACGGTGACTGCGAGATAAAGTCAGGTCTTGAAAAGGGCGATTATATTGCATACCCTGACAAGTCTATCGAGGAGGGTATGACGGCTACCACCAATGAGGCTGATGTGTCTGTTCCACCTAATGACCTTGGCACGAACGACAACAGTGACGCTGATACCGAGGGCGGTGACGAGGACATCGCTTTTGACGGAAGTGGTGAGGACGGCATGGCTATAGACGAGGATATGCTCGCAAGCATGACGGACGAGGAGATAGAAGAATACTTCAACAAGCTTTACGGTGAAGAGGAAAATGCAGGAAATGCAGACGGTGAGAATGCCGACGCTGCTGATGCTGACGCAGCTTTCGCTGAATAAGGAGGGCTTGCAATGGTATTTGAACTGAAAAATATCTACAAGGATTATTTGCAGGGCAAGGAAGCTGTGCCTGTGCTTAAGGATATTTCCCTTGAGGTCTCAGAGGGGGAATATGTGGCGATAATGGGTCCGTCAGGCTCGGGAAAGTCTACGCTCATGAACATTATAGGCTGTCTTGACAAGCAGACAAAGGGAAGCTTTGTTTTTGACGGCTGTGACATTATGCAGGCAAAGGATAGGAAGCTTTCGGAGATAAGAAACAAGAAGATAGGTTTTGTATTTCAGAACTTTAATCTGCTCCCTAGACAATCAGCACTTGAAAATGTGGAGCTTCCGCTGCTCTATGCAGGGGTAGGCAAAAGAGAAAGACGTCAGAGAGCAAAGGCGGCTCTTGAAAAGGTGGGGCTTGCACAGAGAATGATGTTCAAGCCTACTCAGCTTTCAGGCGGTCAGAAGCAGAGGGTGGCTATTGCAAGGGCGATAGTCAACAATCCAAAGCTTCTTCTTGCAGACGAACCCACAGGCGCTCTTGACACAAAGTCGGGCGATCAGGTAATGGAGCTTTTCAAGGAACTTAATGACGACGGTGTTACTATCGTTATGATAACACACGAGCCTGACATTGCAAGATGTGCAAAGAGGATAATGTATATCCGTGACGGCGAGCTTCATGGAGAAAAGGCAGGTGAGCAGGAATGAAAAAGGTAATAATAACACTCCTGTGCATAGCTATCCTCGGCGGAGGCGGATATGCGGGAGCAATGAAATATAAGAAAAATCAGGACAAGAAAACTGTTGTGGCGGTAGTTCCTGTTGACCTTATGGCGGAAACTGCGGATAGTTACGAGTGGGACAGCTCAACGAACATGGACGGGCAGATAGTTTCTGCCAACGCTCAGAGAATTACTCTTGACAACGAGAAGCTTGTTAAAAAGGTGTTTGTGAAAAAGGGCGACACTGTGAAAAAGGGCGACACTATACTTGAATATGACATGACGGTGGTGGAGCTGGAGCTTTCACAGAAAGAAAATCAGGTAAAGGTCTGCGAACAGAACATCAAAATGGCTGAAAAGGAGCTTGCTAAATACAAGCTTTTAAAGCCTTCTGAGGACGCACCGCAAGAGCCTGACGATCCAGAGCCTGAGCCGGAACCAGAGCCGGAACCAGACCCGGAGCCAACTCCAGATCCAGAGCCAACTCCTGAGCCTGTGGAAACTGTGGATGTTGTAAAGGCTGTTTTCCAGACGAAAAATGCAGGCACAAAGGACGATCCTTACATTATAAACTGCAACAGGAACACAAAGGTATCCAGAGCGTTTCTTGATAGGATAAAGACAACGGGGGCTTATGCGGAGCTTTGCGTTTATGATGATAACTCAAACTTTATATACAAGTGGATAGTCAACCGTGAAACAATTGGCAAAAAGGCTCTTGCAGACTGGACAGTTTCGCAGGGGATAACTGAGGACAAGGAAAGCGGTACGCTTTCTCTTGACACTTCTGTGGAGCAGTTCGGCAAGTTCTCTATCGTTGTGCCTGCAGGCTCAGACCGCAGTGATGACAGTGCTGACGATAGCGATGATACTGATGATATCGACAATGGCGGTGATGCGGATATGCCTGATAACGGTGATTATGATGATAATGACGCCGGCATAGATGTCACTCCTGCTGACCCGTCACAGACGGACGGTGCAAATTCAGGCTCTGAGGATTATATGCACAGCCGTGCAGAGATAAAGAAAATGATATCAGAAAAAGAGGACGAGATAAAGAGCTTAAAGCTTAACCTTAAGTCTGCAAAGCTTGACTACAATGATGCTTTGAAGAAAAAGACAGACGGCAAGGTAGTGGCTAATATCGACGGAGTCGTTAAAAAGATAGGCACTGTAGGCGACGCTGCCGCAGAGGGTGATAATTCGGACGATGGTGACGACAAAGACGATATGGACATTACAGACAGCAGCATGGACTACAGTGGTGACAGCTCTGATGATGACGTTTTCGCAATAATCGAGGGCGAGGGCGGAGTTTCCGTTACTTTTAGTGTGGGCGAGCTTAATCTTGACAGAGCGGCTGTGGGAAACACTGTCATGGTGAACTCATACAACACGGGAATGAGCATTGACGCTGAGATAACAAAGATAAGCAGCGAGCCTACGTCATACTCGTCAAACAACTGGGGTGACAATCCTAACAGCTCCACCTACACTATAGAAGCTAGGCTCAGCGACAGCACGGATTTCAACGTGGGCGACTGGGTAGGCGTTTCATTTGTGAATGACACCACGACCAGTGACAGCGTTTATCTGCCTATACATTATGTAAGGCAGGAAAACGGAAACTACTATATAATGAAAGCCGACAAGGACGGCAGACTTGTGAAAAGCTACATAAAAACAGGCAAGATAATGTATGGCACTAATATCGAGGTCAAGGGCGGACTTTCTATGAAAGATAAGATATGCTTCCCATACGGCAAGGACGTCAAAGAGGGCGTAAGGACAAAGGAGACCGACAAAGTCCTTTATCCTGAGTATTAAAAGGGGGCGGATAATATGATAGAAAATATCAGACTTTCATTTAAGGGAATACTTTCACATAAGATACGCTCGTTTCTTACTATGCTTGGTATCATTATCGGTATTGCGGCTATCATTGCTATAGTTTCCACTATCAAGGGTACAAATGAGCAGATAAAGAACAATCTTATCGGCGCAGGAAACAACACTGTGAAGATCCAGCTTTCAAATGGCGACACTGTTTGCGACTTTTCTTATGAAGCGCCACCGTCTAATGTGGCAATGTTCACATCGGACACTAAAAAACGTATCAACGAGCTTAAAGAGGTGGAGTCAAGCACTTTTTACCGCACAAGAAACAATCCTGACAATCTGTTTTATCTTAACAACAAAATGGATTCGTCAACTATATACGGAGTAGACAAGGATTATTTTGACACTGTTGGATACGAGATAGTTGAGGGAAAGGGCTTTGCGGAGAGAAACTTTACCAAATTTGACAAAGTGGCAGTGGTAGACAAGACGCTTGCAGAGGGTCTTTTTCAGGGTGAAAGCCCTGTGGGAAAGGTAATAGATATAAGTGGCGAGCCGTTCACTGTAATAGGCGTGGCTGTGAAAAATTCAAACTTTGAGCCTGTTATAAGCTCAGTGGAAGACTACTACACATACAATCAGACATCAAGCGGACTTGTCTTTATCCCCACAAACGATTGGGGGATAGTTTTCCGCTATGACGAACCAGAAAACTGTATCGTAAAGGCTGTGGACACGGACTCGATGACGAATGCGGGCAAAAAGTCGGCGGATATTCTTAACGAGAACGTTTCGGCTGTAAAGGGCGGAGGCAAGGAAACCAGCGCTTCTGTGGAATACAAGAGCGATAGCCTGCTGGAGCAGGCAAAGTCATTGCAGGATCTGAGTTCATCGACTAATAAGATGCTTATATGGATAGCTAGCATCTCACTGCTGGTAGGCGGTATAGGCGTAATGAACATTATGCTTGTGTCGGTAACAGAGAGAACGAGAGAGATAGGACTGAAAAAAGCACTGGGAGCAAGGAAAAAGAGAATTCTTGCACAGTTTTTGACAGAAGCGGCAGTGCTTACGAGCATAGGCGGAATAATCGGTGTGCTGACGGGCATAGGGCTTTCGCAGGTAATAGCGAAGGTAGCGGAAGTGCCTGTGGCGATATCCTCGGCATCAATAGTAGTGTCGGTGGTATTTTCAATGGTAGTTGGAATAGTATTTGGACTTATTCCGTCCATAAAGGCGGCGAAGCTCAATCCTATCGACGCTTTGAGATATGAATAATAAGCTATAATAAAGCGGTGTCGGAGTGTAAAGCTCTGACCCGCTTTTGTTTGCCTACACAGCTTTATGATAAATCAAACCTTAACGCTTCGATGTGGGGACGTCGGGGGCGCCGTCCCCTACATTTGGGTGCAGTGTTTATACAATGTAATAATCAGTAGGATCGTGAAAAAATGAAACGGGCGAACACTGTTCGACCCTACAGTTGGTCTGTGCGGAAAACAAAAAAGCAGGCGGAGATCAATTCTCCACCTGCTTGCGTTTGTGTAAATCAGAAAAGCGACTTCACCGCTTCACATATTTTCTCTGCTATATATGGATTGTTCATGGTGTAAAGGTGTATGCCGTCTACATCATTGGCGATGAGATCTACTATTTGCGATACCGCATAGGCTATGCCCGCATCTCTCATTGCTATTGGGTCGTTCTCGTATTTGTCCATTATCTTTAGAAACTTCTTCGGCAGGGTCGCATGACAAAGAGTTGTCATTCTAAGTATCTGCTTTTTGTTGGTCACAGGCATTATTCCTGCTTCGATAGGCACGTTTATCCCTGCTATGGCTGTTTTTTCTCTGAAATCGTAAAATGTGCTGTTGTCAAAGAAAAGCTGGGTGATAAGCTGTGAACAGCCTGCGTCTACTTTATCCTTCAGGTGCTTTATATCATCTACTATGCTGTCGCACTCCGGGTGACATTCAGGATAGCATGCGCCTATCACGTTCATGTCGCTGTGTTCTTTTATGAAAGATACAAGGTCGGAAGCGTAGTGAAAATCACCTGCCGGCTCAAAATCAGGGTTTCTGTCACCTCTCAAAGCAAGTATGTTCTCGATATTCGCAGACTTCATCTCTTCAAGCTGCTCTAATACTCGTTCCTTTGTCTGATAAAGGCATGGAAGATGTGCCACTGACTCTATCTTGTGGTGATTTTTTATAGCCGAGCATATGTCGATAGTTGCATTGTTCGTGCTTCCGCCTGCTCCGTATGTTACGCTGATAAAATCAGGATTAAGTGGCTGGAGCTGTGATATGGTGCTGTATATGCTCTCAACAGGCGTTGAACTCTTTGGTGGGAACACCTCAAAGGATAATGTTGTCTTTTTCTTGAAAAGCTCGCAGGTCTTCATTTATTTTCCTCTTTCCTGTTATCTATATAAAAATATATTTTTTATTTTTCTGCAAAGTATATTATAACACAAAATTCCTAGTAAATCAATAATTTTTATTTTATGGTCTGCCATAGTTTAAAACTATATCTAACGGAGATGCAGGTATTATCTTGAAAAATCAGGCTAAAAAAGGTGGCAATCGGTGAAAATTGTGTGTAATGCTTGATTATTGGCGAAAAGTATGCTATACTTTACTCATTGAGCAGATAACAAAAACAGCAGAGAAAGGCGGTTTTTTGTTGAATAACAGAGATCAGTTCAAAAGGATACTTAACTATCTCAGCGCACTTGTTATAATCTGTGCCTTTATGAAGTGCTTCGACACGGTTTGGAACAACTATTACAACAAGGCGATGCGTGACCCGTTCTGGCATAATGGTAACATTCTTATGGTGGCTATCTATGCGGTGCTCTATATATCCATGGCAAAGACCTTTAACGGCTTCCGTCTTGGATATGATAAATTCACGGGGCTTTTTGGCTCGCAGGTGCTGGGTGTGCTGGGTGCGAATTTTATAGAATTTATACTCGTTTCTCTTATCGGACGAGGCAGGCTCAACATAGCGCCCATACTTGTTATGACGGTAATTCAGGTGGCCATAGCCTTTGCGTGGAGCTATGTTTTCACTTGGATATATCAGGCGGTATACCCTCCACGGCGAATGATAATCGTTTATGGAAACAAGAACGCTAAGTACCTTGTTTCAAAAATGAGCGTGAGAAATGACAAATACAGGATATGCGCTTCTATAAGCTGTGAGGAGAGTCTTGAGGATATCGAGCGTGAGATATTAAAACACGAGGCTGTTATAATATCGGATATCCCAAATGACCTGAGAAACAAGCTTTTGAAATTTACTTTTGAAAATTCTATCAGGACTTATATAAACCCTAAGCTGTCAGATATTATCGTAAGGGGTGCGGAGGATTTCCACCTTTTCGATACGCCCCTTTTGCTGGCGAGAAATGACGGCTTGCGCTGGGAACAGCGTGCGATAAAAAGAACGCTCGATATTTTGTTGTCAGCAGCAGCACTTGTTATCGCTTCGCCGTTCATGCTAGTGACGGCTATTGCAATAAAGGCTTATGATGGCGGTCCTGTGCTTTATTCTCAGAAAAGGCTCACAACAGGGGGCAGGGTGTTCAAGGTATACAAGTTCAGAAGCATGATAGTTGACGCTGAAAAGAAAAGCGGTGCGACCCTTGCAAAGAAAAATGACAGCCGTATCACTCCTATAGGAAAGTTTATAAGAAAAGTAAGGATAGACGAGCTTCCGCAGCTTATAAACATACTAAAGGGCGATATGTCGTTTGTAGGACCTAGACCTGAGCGGCCTGAGATCGCGCAGAAGTATGAAAAAACAATGCCTGAGTTCAAATACAGGCTGAAAGTCAAGGCTGGACTTACGGGCTATGCGCAGGTAATGGGAAAGTATAACACTACGCCTTATGACAAGCTGAAGCTTGACCTTATGTACATAGAGCATCAGTCGCTTATGCTTGATCTTAGAATATTCTTTATGACGGTAAAGACCTGCTTTATACCAGAAGCCACTGAGGGCGTAAAGGATTCAGCTCCTCTTGAAACTCACCGTGACAGGATAGAGCATGACAACAGCAAGGACGAAAAGAACAGCGAAGAGATAAAGCTGTGATAATATGAAAATGCAGAGGGCGGATCATTTTCGCCCTCTTTTTTGTATTTTGTGTGTAGGGGCGACCTGAGGTCGCCTGTGTTCAGAAATGCAACGTCACACCCAAAGCGAAAAAGTTTGTCTTATTGCAAATTTAGCAGGCGAACAAAGACGGACGAACACTGTTCGCCCCTACATTTATCAACAAGTAACAAAAGAGCAGAACGTGAAAATGCGTTCTGCTCTTTTTGCATATATGACTTATGACCCCTAGACCGCCATGGTGGTCTTGAATTTAAGGCTTATTTTGTCTGCGATAAGTGCGATAAATTCGCTGTTTGTGGGCTTGCCCTTGCCTGTGTTTATTGTGTAGCCGAAGAAGCTGTTGAGGGTGTCGATATCTCCTCTGTCCCATGCTATCTCAATGGCATGGCGTATGGCTCTTTCCACTCTGGAGGGCGTAGTTGCGAATTTTTTTGCCACTGCAGGATATAATAGCTTTGTAACGCTTTCAAGCATTTCCTTATCGTTCACGGACTGTATGATAGCTTCCCTGAGATAGTGATAGCCCTTGATGTGGGCAGGGACGCCTATCTGATGGATTATGTCTGTGACAATTATCTCAAGGTTTATGCTCTGCTTGTTTTTCGTATAGCTTGAGTCGGAGGATATATCGGTGTCGATATCAAGCATGGACTTTATCCTCTCGCCAAGTATCTTTATGTCGAATGGTTTGAGCATGAAATATGATGCTCCTGCGTTCATGACCTGTGTTTCTATAAATGAGTTCTCATAGGCGCTTGTGATTATAAAAAGCGGTTTCTGATAGGACGAGTTCTGTATCTTTCTGATAAGTTCGATTGCGTCAAGGCTCGGCATCACTGCGTCTGCGATAACAACGTCCGGCTGTTCATTTTTGATAGCGTCATAGATAGTAAGTCCGTCCTTGGGACGTGTTATCACGAAAAAGCCCATTGCTCTCAGTGAGGAAGCACATGCTACCCCGTACTGTGCCGAATCGTCGCCAATAAGAATTTTGATCTTGTTTGTCATTGTCATTTCCTCCGTCGTATAATCTGTCATTTTTGTTTGAGAGCGTTTGTTTTAACTCCCTTTCACAAGATAAATGATAACACATTTATTTGTTAAATGCAATAGTTTTTTAGAAAAATCGTCAACAAATTATCGACTTATTAATGCAAAGTGTACAAATATCAGTGCATGAATATGCTAAAACAAGATAATTAAGCATTGTTCGACTACAGATGATATTTTTCTCTATGCAAAACCTTTTCATAAATCGACAGCGGTCGGCAAAGGTCGCTAACCTGCGTTTTCTATGGTGCTTTCGGCAAACTCTGAGGTCTTTGAATACATTTCGTCAGCGAAGATACCGTAGCCTTTGGCGGTGTCCTCGATAAAAACATGGGTCACTGCGCCCACGAGTCTTCCGTCCTGAATGATAGGCGAGCCACTCATGCCCTGCAAAATGCCCCCGGTTTTTTCAAGAAGCGTCTTGTCAGTTATTTTGATAACAAGGTCATGCTCGGCAGAATCTGAGAGATTTATCTGCTCGATAGATATCTCATATTCTTTTGGCCCGTCATTGTCAATAGAGGAGAGTATTTTGGCTTTGCCGGGGTGTATCTCCTGACGGAAGCCGAGAGGAAACTCTTTTGCATTTGGGCAAGGATTTGCATTCAGTGTGCCGAACACGCCGCTTTCGCAGTTTTTCAGGATATCACCTGTGGAGGCGGAGTTTGCAAACTCGCCTAAAAGCTGTCCCGGACAGCCTGAGCGTGACTTGTTGAAGCCTGTGAGGTTTATTTCACCAACTGTGCCTGCGGAGAGGGGGAGGGGTTCTTTTGTGTCTGCGTCGCATACGGGGTGACCAAGACCTCCGAAAGTTCCGTTTTCAGGGTCATAGAATGTGAGCGTGCCTATGCCTGCGGAGGAGTCACGCACCCACATTCCCGCTTTATAGCTTCCGCTCTCAAGGCGTGGGCATAGCTTGAAGGTCAGGTCATTGCTTCCACGCTTTATGCGCACTGAGCAGGCTTCACCGTTTGAGCTTCTTATTATCTTTGCAACGTCTGCGTTGCTTTTGACTTTTTCTCCGTCGATAGATACTATAACATCGCCCTCTCTTATACCGCAATCTTTGGCAGGGCTTGAAGAATCCACCTTTTGCAGATCGACTACCATTACGCCCTCTGTGAGAAGCTTTATGCCGAATGGCTGTCCACAGGGATAAAGCATTGGTCTTTCCATTGTCTTTGATTCAACCTCCTTGACCGGCACTGCCCCAAAAAGCATGAGCATATTTTTTGTGTATCGTGATGCTCCTGACGAACCGTCTGACACCGCCACTGTCACCTTGCTTTCGCAGGGCTTTGAGGATATGGTGAAAAAGGAGTTCACGCTAAGCTCGCTGCCCTTTGAAACAAGGTAGAAATCGGGGAGCGTTGTGGAATAAAATCCTATAAGACCAAACAGCCCCAGCAGTATTATCCCTGTGACGCAGGCTGTTTTTTTGAAAAATGACGACATTTTTTCACGTTCCTTTCTGTTTTTCTTTTCGCTTTTATTGTTGACCTGCTGAGAAATTTAATTCAGCCGTCGGCATAAGTATTATTTGTCTTGGAAAGCCTTTTTCAATTTTATTCTGCCTTCTTAACAGTGCAAAGGAAGAAAATTTCATTTGTATGTGTTGAATTTCGTGGCATACTATGATATAATAAAATATCTGATGAGAAAACTATGATACGATAATATTTTAATACATAAAAGAGGTACATTATGTCAAAAAAAGACAGACTTAAAGCACAGAAAGAAAAGCAGGACAGGCTCAGAAAAGAAGAGGAGCTTGAAGAACAGAGAGAGCGTGAGGAAGCCAGAGAAAGGCAGAGCCGTTCGGCGAAAAAGATGATGAAAAAGGCGAAACGCACAAAACCAAACGGTGAGCCTGTTTATTATCTTATTTTGAAGCTTCTTATGATAGTGCCGTTTGCGTATTCGGGATTTTTCTACGGCGGTGTAACTATCGTGGGCATCATGGGCAAGTATATAGAGCCCGTTCCGCCAAAGTGGGTGCTGTGGGCAATGGCGGCAGGCGTTGTTGTCATGTTTGCAGGAATATTGTTTGCGTTTTTCAAAAAATATATCGTTTCCTTTATACTTAGCCTTGGGGGCATGATATCGTTTCTTAAAGCGGGCGGATATCTTATAAAAAGGATACAGGACAAGCTGAGCAATTCGGCTGTAGATCAGTCTTTGCAGAATATGGATAAGGAATATATGTGGAGATTTTATCCTATAATAGGCGTTGCTGTTATATCAGCGACTCTGCTCATCTGCACTATAATAAGAAAACTCATTGAGCGAAAAAGACTGCAAAGAGAGAGGGATAACGCTCCTGTTGAGAGCATTATCAACTGATTTTGGTCTGCGTTTTTGTGTAAATGTGAGATTTTGCAATATTCTATTGACTTTATGTCATAAAATGATATAATTGAATGAGAATGTTATCAGAGTTTATTTTAAGGAGTTCATTAAGAAGAAAAAGCGGTGAGAATTTTGAAGAAAGCAGTTACACTTATAGATATAGCCAAAGCCTGTGACACAAGTAATGTCACTGTGTCAAAAGCCCTTGCAGGAAAAAGCGGAGTTAGCGATGCTCTCAGAGAGAAGATAAAGCAGGTCGCTGACGAAATGGGTTATGTGGGCGTTAAAAGCACTCAGAACAGGGGAGGAAATACTATCGGTGTGCTTATCCCATCAAAATTCATCAATCCTAACGGTTCATTTTATTGGGCATTGTATAACGCTCTTGTAACAAGGCTCAAAAAAGAGAATATGTTCTGCATAATGGAAAATTTAGATCAGGAGGACGAGGACAGGCTCATGCTCCCGCATTGTATCGAGGACAAGCAGGTTTCAGCACTTATTTCACTGGGACAGCTTTCAAAGAATTATGCAAAGCTTCTTAATGACAATGTGAAAGATCTTGTACTGCTTGATTATTATGTGCCGTCCTTAGACTTGGACGCTGTTGTGACAAATGGCTACAGCGGAGGCTACAAGCTTACTTCATATCTTATAAAAATGGGTCACAAGAAGATAGGATACATAGGAAGTAAATTTGCCACAACGAGTATTTTTGACAGATATATGGGCTATGTAAAGGCTATGATAGAGCATGGCTATGAGGTCAACGAAAAGTGGCGTATCGACGATCGTTACAAGCGTGATTTTATCACTATGACTTTCCCTGAGGACGATATGCCAACGGCTTTCGTATGCAACTGCGACGAGGTGGCTTACCGTGCAATAAGACAGCTCCGTGGCATGGGATATAACGTGCCTGAGGATATTTCCATTGTGGGATATGATAACTATTTGATCTCCGAAGTTTCAGACCCGACTATCACGACTATAAACGTTGACGCAGATTATATGGCAGACCTTGCGGTAATGACACTTATGGATAGAAGGGAAGAACCTGACGGCAAGCCGAGGATAAGAACTATCGAGGGCGACCTCGTTATAAAGGACTCTGTAAAGAGAATATAGGTGTTTATTAGCGAATATAACAAAAGGATCAGCATGGCGGTTGCTGATTTTTTTTTATTTTGCTATTGACAAATAGGTAATTTTAAGTTATAATATACCTGTACTTATTAAGTGCACCTTTCTAATCTATGATTTTCTATTGTTTGCGACATGACCCCGTTGGTTGTGTCGGTTGTCTGATCTTGGCGACAGTCTTTGTTAAGACTGTCGCCACTTTTTTGTGCATATTGCTAAAATTCAGGCCTTTAAGTTTATGTTTGTTTACAAAATTGAGATTAAAAAGATATTAATTTCTGAAAAGATATTGACTTAATTTTATTTAGGCTGTATACTTAATATTGTCGTCAAAGACAAATTAATTTACTTAATAAAATTAAGCTAATTCGGAGGTTATCAAGTATGAAAGCAAAGAAGATATGTGCCGGTGCAATGGCACTGGTTTTGTCAATGGGAACAATGAGTGCGTTCACAGGCTGCGGAAGCTCTGCAGATTCAAGTAGCAAGGCTGTTACACCTGAAGTATCACAGGCTGATATCAAAGACTCATTCGACGCAAAGGGTGCAAAACTGGAAGTTCTTACAAACAGAACTGACAGAAAAGAGGACGGCAAGCTCGACGCTCTCACAGACAAGTTTGAGGAAGCTTACAACTGCACAGTTGAATACACTGCATACAAGGACTACGATACAGATGTAGCAACAAGAATGGGTACAGATGATTACGGCGATGTTCTTTGTATCCCTTCAAGCCTTAAGCTTGAGGAACTTCCTACATATTTCGTATCTCTCGGAACTTATGACGAGTTCAAGGACACATATCGCTGGTCAGACAAGAAGATGACGGCTGACGGCAATGTTTACGGACTTGCAGTAGGCGGAACAGCTACAGGTGTTCTTTACAACAAGAAGATATGGGAGCAGGCTGGTATAACAGAAACTCCTAAGACTCCTGACGAGTTCCTTGCAGATCTTCAGCTCATCAAGGATAACACAGACGCTATCCCTTACTACACAAACTTCAAGGACGCAAGCTGGACTATTACTCAGTGGCAGAACCTTGTTCTTTCAGCAGCAGGCGGTGCTGAAGCTGAAAACAAGCTTCTTCAGGATAAGAGCGACCTCTTTGTAGAGGGCAACGGCTATTATGAAGTATACAAGCTGATGTATGATCTGTTCTCAAAGCCTGACCTTCTTGAAGAAGACCACGCTAACACAGAGTGGGAATCATCAAAGGTATGGTTCGGTGAGGGCAAGATCGCTACAATGGTAATGGGTTCATGGGCAGTTTCACAGTTCATGGAACAGGCTGAGAACCCTGACGATATCGGTTATATGCCTGTTCCTGTCACAGCGGCTGACGGAAAGGTATACGCAGAGGAAGGTCCTGACTATACTCTCGGCGTAAGTGCAAACTCCAAGAATCAGGATCTTGCAAAGGCATATGTTGAGTGGTTCATCTCTGATTCAGGTTTCTCTGAGCAGGAGGGTATGATCTCAACAGTTCAGAACAAGGAGCTTCCAAGCATGCTGTCTGGCTTCAAGGACGCTGTATTCTTTGAAAAGGCTGTTGCTCCGGATGACCTCGTTGGTAAGTTCGACGAGATCGACAAGGAGTCAGGCGTTGGCGTATGGCAGGGCGACGAGGACAACTTCAAGATCAAGCTTGCTGAGGCAGCATTCGCAGGCAAGGGCGACGACGGTTTCAACGAGATCATCGCTGATGTAAACAAGAAGTGGGCTGCTGCAAGAGATAAAGTTCTCGGCTAAGACTTAAGATAAATCCCTTATCAGGTACAGGCATTGTTCCTGTGCCTGATAATTGTGTTCAGGAGGACCTCAAATGCAAAACGGCAATAGAAAAGGCATTGCACAGTGGTCAAAGACTTATGCGGGTAAAAAGTTCTATACTTCTATACTGTTTCTTGCACTGCCGATAATCCTGCTTGTAACGTTTACCTTTATCCCTGCTCTGGATATGGTCATATTCAGTTTTCAGAACAGAGATCCATACGGCACTAACCCTACATATGCAGGCTTTTCAAATTATGTAACGATATTCACCGACAAGGACTATCTTGAAACTTTCAAGAACAGCCTTTATTATCTTGTTGGTTCATTCATTCAGCAGGCACTGGCTTTGCTGCTGGCGTCTATCCTCTGCTCAAAGATAAGAGCAAAGGGACTTTTCAAGGGAATACTTTTCTTCCCTTATCTTATGAACGGCGTTGCGGTATCTATCATATTCCAAAGATTTTTCCTCAAAGGTCAAAAGGGTCTTACCCCTGACGGAACGCTCAACACTATCCTTACCACACTGGGCCTTGACCCGATACTGTGGTTCGATGTTGACAGGCCGTTTCTTGCAAACTGCTGCTTGGTGTTCATTTCCATATGGAAATACATAGGCTTTGATATCATCATGTATATCGGTGCTATCCAGTCTATCAGCCCTGACCTTTACGAGGCTGCTGACCTTGACGGTGCTAACCCATGGCAGAATTTCAGATATATCGTATTCCCGAGCATAAAGCCTATCATCTCATTGCAGCTTATCCTTGCTGTAAAGGGTGCTATCTCAGTATTCGAGATACCATATATCACAACAAAGGGCATGATGGGCACTACCACATTCGTTATCAAGACTATCAACACAGCGTTCTCGCTGAAAAAGGTGGGTCTTGCTTCGGCAATGGGTATCGTGCTGCTTATCATAACGATAATCGTAACGTTTATACAAAAATACTTCTTCCGTGAGGACGACAAGACCCCTAAGGAGAACAAAAGGAGCAGAAAGGGGGCTGTGAAATAATGGCACAGAATGAAAACAAAGATTCAAAGCCGCTTTATATTGGCTCAAGGGTACTGAACATTTTCAAGTATGCTTTTCTTATACTCTGCTGTCTTATAGTAATAGTACCGATACTTGTTGTGCTCATAGGCTCGCTGAAAACCTACAAAGAGCTTTCAAACACCACGGTGTTCACTCTTCCGGAAGTGCCTCAGTGGGAGAACTTCAAGACAGCGTTTTTTACGCAGAACATTCTTCTTGCATTCAAAAACACGGCTATAATCATTGTTGTATCCTGCGTTGGTTCGATAATAACAGGTACGATGACGGCTTATGTCGTTCAGCGTTTCAACACCTATTTTTCAAGAGTAGTAAAGACAGCGTTCCTTATTGCAACGCTTCTGCCTAATATCACAATGCAGGTAACGGTATTCCAGATAGTTTACAAGCTTGGTCTTTACAGATCTATGCTTGCACCTATCATTTTGAATATCGGTACTGATATTATTTCTATCTATATTTTCATTCAGTTTTTGGGGCAGATATCATATTCCCTGGACGAAAGTGCTATTATGGACGGCGCTTCTTATCCAAGGGTTTATTTCAGCATAATTCTCCCTAACCTTAAGCCTGCAATAGCAACAGTGCTTATCATCAAGTTCGTTGGTATCTACAACGATTTCTACACTCCAAAGCTTTATATGCCTGATGATGACCACGTTGTTATCTCAACTGTGCTTTACAATCTTATGAACGCCACTTCTGTACAGTGGGAGGTAGTTTTTGCGGGAATCGTAATTTGTATCATTCCGACTCTTATTATATTCCTCTTACTGCAAAAGTACATCTACAGCGGACTTGTTTCGGGAGCTGTAAAAGAATAAGCTTTATTTCTATTTTAAGGCAGCACCGCACAAGGATTGTGCGTAAGATGCGCAGTCAGATTTTTTGTCAGATAGTGCAGAAATTTTGCAGGCATACTGACGTATGTCAAGAAATTTCTGTGCTATATGACGGAAAATCTGCAAGCAGATTGCGTGCAAAGCCGACAGGCGTGCCTTGTGCGGTGTTGCCTTTAATTTCCTTACCATAGCAGGCGGTATGACCTTTTAGGAGGTCGATACCGCTTTTGCTTTATAGGCAAACAAAAAAGCGATGAGCCTTTTGCAAGGTCATCGCTTTTTTTATATAGAGAGTATTGTTATCTTGACTTTGTTGAATTATTCTGCAAGAAGCTTTTCTGCACTTGCAAGCTTAACTGCTGTAGCGAACACGTCGGCTGCAATTTTAAGCTCGTTCTCAGGCGGGAATGTAGGAGCAATTCTGATGTTTGAATCATCAGGGTCCTTTCCGTAAGGGTATGTCGCACCTGCACCTGTGAGGACTACGCCTGCCTCTTTGCAAAGCTGACAAATTCTCTTTGCACAGCCGTTAAGAGCGTTGAAGCTTATAAAGTAACCGCCGTTTGGCTTCTCCCAGCTTCCGATTCCCAGAGGTGCTATCTCCTTTTCGAGAGTGTCAAGAACTATCTTGAACTTAGGCTCGATTATAGCTCTGTGCTTCTTCATATGCTCCATAAGATTCTCGTATGTGCCGAAGAACTTAACGTGGCGGAGCTGATTTATCTTGTCATAGCCGATAGTCTGAACTGTCATCATAGATTTGAGGTACTTGATGTTCTTTTCAGATGAAGCTATCATTGCAACGCCTGCACCAGGGAATGTTACCTTTGATGTTGATGCGAGCATATAAACTCTGTCAGGGTTGCCTGCCTTTTCGCACTCGTCAAGAATGTTGAGCAGTGTGTCAGGTGTATCAGAAAGGTGGTGGATACAATATGCGTTATCCCAGAATATCTTGAAATCCTTAGCCTTTGTCTTCATGGCTGCAAGACGCTTTACTACCTCGTCAGAGTATGTTGTGCCTGTAGGGTTAGCATACATTGGAACACACCATATACCCTTTATAGTATCGTCCTCAGCAACGAGCTTTTCTACCATATCCATGTCAGGACCGTTTTTGTCCATTGGAATGTTTACAAGCTCAAAGCCCATTTTTTCTGTTATAAGAAAATGTCTGTCATATCCCGGAACAGGGCAGAGCCACTTTACTTTTGTGTCCTTCCAAGGCTTTTCACCGTCGCCTGTGCCGAAAAGCATGAACTTTGCGATAGTGTCATACATGATGTTAAGGCTTGAGTTTCCGCAAATGATAAGTTCATCAGGTGTTACGCCAAGCATAGGAGCAAAAAGTGCCTTTGCCTCAGGCAGACCGTCAAGACCGCCGTAGTTTCTGCAATCTGTGCCGTCCTCAGCGAAACAATCCTCGCTGCTCTTTACTGCTGTGAGCAGACCCTCTGTCAGGTCTAGCTGCTCAGCAGACGGCTTTCCTCTTGCCATGTTCAGCGAAAGTCCCTGAGCCTTGAAATCGTCATATTTTTTCTGGACTTCTGCTTTGAATGATGCCAGTTCCTCTGCAGACATTTCTGTTAGTTTCATATCAATGTCCTCCACTTGTAAATTATAAATTATAGTACACTATTATACAGAACAATTCGGCAAATCCCGACTTGCGCCGCACTCTGCCGAACGTATCCGATATCCTTACTTATATTGTATACCCTTTTCACTGTTTTTGCAAGTGCTTTTTTCTATTCTTGCAAAAAATCAGAAACTTGCACGAATATGCTTATGCTAATATGACCATTATGGGCAACTTTTATAATTTACATTCAAAACGCTTGCTGATGATCCGTTTTTTTGTTTTGTTAGAACTAACTGAGCCTGCAGATACAGAAAACCGCAGTTTTTTATTGCGATGCAAAAATATGAAACCAAGCAAACTGTTAATAAAATGTTAAATTTAAGAAGAATACGTTTACATATAAATTTTAAACGTTTTCAGCAAAAATAGGGGCTTGAAATTTTTCTGAAAGTGTGTTTTAATAATAACAGCGGCATTTTACCGATAAGGTAAGCCGAATGATATCGCCTTGAATAAGCGGGAAAAGTTTCGCATTTCTATTCGGGGGAAGAATAAAAACAAGGGCATGACCTGACGGTCAGCCTCAGTATTTTTTATATTATGAAAGGTGGATTTTAACATGAGCGTTAAAGTAATCAACGGACAGGCTATCCCAAATATGCCTTGGCAGGATAAGCCGGCTGACTGCAATGAAGTGATCTGGAGAGATAACAGAAACCCTATCATTCCTAGAAATCTTCTTCCTACATCAAACTCTATCTTCAACAGTGCGGTAGTTCCTTTTGAGGGCAAGTTCGCAGGCGTATTCCGTGTTGACGATAAGGAAAGAAACATGGCTCTCCATGCTGGTTTCTCTGAGGACGGTATTCACTGGAACATCAACCCAACAAGAATTATGTTCGAGCAGGCTGAAAAGTCTACAGAAGAAGTAAATCAGTGGGGCTACGGCTATGACCCAAGAGTATGCTTCATCGAGGACAGATATTGGGTAACATGGTGTAACGCATACGGCTGGAAGCCAACTATCGGCGTAGGCTATACATATGATTTCAAGACATTCTATCAGTGCGAGAACGCATTCCTCCCATTCAACAGAAACGGCGTACTCTTCCCAAGAAAGATCGACGGCAAGTATGTAATGTTCTCAAGACCTTCTGACTCAGGTCACACACCATTCGGTGATATGTACATTTCACAGTCACCTGACATGAAGTACTGGGGCGAGCACAGACACGTTATGGGACCTCTCAAGGGCTGGGAGTCCAAGAAGATCGGTGCAGGTCCTATTCCAATAGAGACAGACGAGGGCTGGCTCTGCTTCTATCACGGTGTTCTTGAGTCTTGCAACGGCTTTGTATACAGCTTCTCAGCTTGCATCCTTGACAAGGATCAGCCATGGAAAGTTAAGTACAGATGCGGCGAGTATCTCATCAACCCAAGAGAGATCTATGAGTGCGTAGGCGACGTTCAGAACGTAACATTCCCATGCGCAACACTTTGCGACGCTGACACAGGCAGAATTGCTATTTACTACGGCTGTGCTGACACTTGCGTAGGTCTTGCTTACACAACTGTTGACGCTGTTGTTGACTATGTAAAGAGCCATTCTTCTATCTAATTTCGATCTGATAGACTAACAGAATAGTTTACAAAAGGCGCTGTAAAAAAAGCGCAACAAAGCCCGTGGATTCCCTCGATATGGAAGCCCACGGGCTTTAATATATCAC
>NZ_JBCPGA010000050.1:0-15096 GCF_040914135.1 Ruminococcus sp. RTP21204st1_B2_RTP21204_210225
ATGCGTCCCCTCAAATGGTTTTCGCCTATCGAATTTCTTAATAATAGTGTCCAATATGATTGACAAACCTACAAATTCAAGATTTTTTTCAAAGCTTTGCAAAATCCCTATCAAATAGTCATATCATATGTAGCTTGTGAATATAATGTATGAAATAAATACGTTTTCTTTCCACATCGTTATTTTGCACAATAAAAAAACGCTGAAATATGCTTAAACGTTTCAGAAATATCTTCGCAAATACCGAATATTCCAACTTTTCCGATCAAATGACTATCATATTTTCATATCAAGACAATATTTTAACAATATCATATGTCACAACACACTTTTCAACAATTATTATCCGAAAACGTTTAATGAATAAAGTTCTTTAATGGTTTTTGTAATTTCACATAACATAATCAAATACAAAAGAAATGTTTATATACATTTTTCACATACCACACAGCCTGGTTTCTTATACCCCTCAGAAAACGCAGTGCATTTTCGCAGCTTTTTGATCGGTCTGTCAGCTTCTTCGTAACAAATCGATTACAATTGTCCAAATAGTGTTGTTAAAATGCACAAAAGTAAAGTTGAAAAATTGGCTAAACCTCCATAATTTATTACAGAGGGCATAAAAATGTGAAAAAAGACTTGAAATTATGCCGAGAATATTGTATATTTTTATTAACGGAAACGTTTGAAATAAGTTTTCACGGAAAACATCAAGCGTAAACGTTTAAAATCTACGGAAAGGCGGAAATATCATTGGTTTCCTTAAAAGACATTTCCGTTCGTTGCGGAGTATCCGTCGCAACCGTAAGCAAAGCCCTCAACGGCCATAAGGACGTAAGCGAGGCAACAAGAGAAAGACTTATGAAAGCCGCCAAAGAAATGGGTTACTTCCCAAATTCTCAGGCAAGAGCTTTAAAGACCAACAGGACCTATAATCTCGGGGTCATGTATCTCGATGAAGCAGGAAGCGGTCTTACCCATGAGTTTTTCGCAAAGGTGCTTGACAGCTTTAAGACTACGGCTGAAGCAGCAGGATATGATATAACCTTTATAAATAGAGATGTGGGCAAGCAGAAAATGTCTACATACGAACATTGCAAATACCGCAATGTTGACGGTGTTATCATTGCCTGTACGGATTTTACGTCGCAGGACGTGTACGAGGTGATAAACGGAGATATACCAGTGGTCACGATCGACCACATCTTCGATTGCAGAACAGCGATCATGTCCAATAATGAAAAAGGTATGGAAGAGCTTATCAACTATGTAACGAAGATGGGGCATAGGAAGATCGCTTTTATCCAGGGCAACAGATCGGCAGTAGCCGAAAGACGTCTGGCAGGCTTCTATAAAGCTTGTATGACAAGAGGAATTTCAGTTGATCCCGATTGGATACTTAACGGTGATTATCACAACCCTGATCTGACTTATAAGCTGACAAAAGAACTTCTTAGCAGAGAGAACAAACCGACCTGCGTTTTCATGCCCGATGATTATTCAGCAATGGGAGCTTTCAATGCAGTCAAGGAAATGGGTCTTTCAGTACCGGAGGATATCTCGATAGTGGGCTACGACGGAATAGCTTATTCACAGCTTCTCTCTCCAAAGCTTACGACTTATCTTCAGGACACAGACCTTATCGGTGTAACAGCCGCAAAACAGCTGGTATCACTGATAGAAAACCCACAGACCACCTTTAAAGAGGTGATAACAGTCGACGGAAAGCTGCTGGAAGGCGGTTCGGTAAGCGACATCAATTAATTCAAGGCATTAATTTTCCGCAGAAATGCTGCGGAGCAAATCAAATAAACTAATGCGATTTTAAGGAGGAAAATTATTATGGCAAATCTTAAGAAAGTACTTGCAGGTTCATTGAGCCTCTGTCTGGCAGCTTCAATGTTCACAGCTTGCGGCAACACAGATTCATCTTCAACATCTGACAAGAATGGCGGCAGCACATCAAAGGCTGGCAACAACACAGGCATCAACAACAGCTCTGACAGAGTAAACACAGCTGAGCTTCACGGTGTGGATTCATCAGAGGATTCAAAGAAGACTCTTACAATTTACTGCTGGAACACAGAGTTCAAGTCAAGACTTGATAAGTACTATCCACAGGGCACATCAAACGAGCTTACATACAACGAGCTTGCTGATGGTTCTAAGGAGATCGCAACAATCAACGGCGTTAAGCTGAACTGGGTACAGGTTGAAAACGAAGGTAACGCTTACCAGACAAAGCTGGACGAGGCTCTTAAGGGTCAGCAGGACAGCACAGAGAAGGTAGATATGTTCCTTATGGAAGCTGACTACGCTCTGAAGTATGCTAACGGCGACGTTGCACTTTCTATTCAGGACCTCGGCATCACAGACGACGATATGTCACAGATGTATCAGTACACAAAGGACGTTGCAACAGATACAAAGACAGGCGAGTTGAAGGGTGTATCATGGCAGGCAACTCCAGGTCTGTTCCTCTACAACACAAAGATCGCTGAGGACGTTCTCGGCACAAGCGATCCAGAGAAGGTTCAGGAAGCTGTTAAGGATTGGGATACATTCACAGCAACAGCTCAGAAGATGGCTGACAAGGGCTACAAGATGGTATCTGGTTTCGATGATACATACAGATGCTTCTCAAACAATATGTCAAGCCCATGGGTAACAGACAACAAGATCACAGTTGACCCACAGATCAAGGCTTGGGCTGACCAGACTAAGGAATACACAGACAAGGGCTACAACAACAAGACTTCCCTTTGGGACGATGCTTGGGCTGCTGGCCAGAAGATCGACGGTGGCGTATTCGGCTACTTCTTCTCAACATGGGGCATTCCTTTCACACTTCTTCCAAACACAGTTGACGAAGAGATCAAGGCTGATGGTTCAAACGCTAAGGAAGGCAACGGCGGTTATGGTCTCTGGAAGGCTTGCTCAGGCCCACAGGCTTACTACTGGGGCGGTACATGGATCTGCGGCGCTATCGACTCCGATAACCAGGATATCGTTGCTGATATCATGAAGGTTATGACTTGCAACAAGGACGTAGCTAAGGCTATCACTGAGGGCGAGCAGGACTACACAAACAACAAGGCTGCTATCAAGGAGCTTATCGACGGCGGTTATACAAACGCATTCCTCGGCGGACAGGATCACCTTGCACTTCTTACAGAGGCTGCTGACAAGATCTCCCTCGAGAACAAGCTTTCTGCTTATGACCAGGGCTGCAACGAGAAATTCCAGGGTGCTATGAAGGACTACTTCCTTGGCACAGTTGATTCATATGAGGCTGCTCTTGAGAACTTCAAGAAGAACATCACAGACCTCTATGGTAACCTTACTTGCGATTTCTAATCGTATAAAAAAACAGTATCTAATTAAATATAGGGGGTGGAGGATATCCCCCCCTATTATTTATTAATCTCACGAAAGGAATAGGTATACTTATATGAAGAGAAAAAGCATAAGCTATGCCAAGTGGGGATATATTTTCCTTATCCCATTCTTTGTAGTTTACATCATCTTCTCACTATATCCTCTGTTCCAGACTTTCTATTACAGCTTTACAGACTATGTTAAGGATCAGGGCTCTATCGGCGGTGGTTGGACAAGACAGGCTGTCGAAGTAACACCGACATTCTGCGGTTTCGATAACTATTCAACTATATTCACATCAGGAAGTGACCTTCTCCAGTCTTTCTGGAATACGATCATCATGTGGATCGTTGGATTTATCCCACAGATCGTTATCTCTCTTATCCTTGCAGTATGGTTCACTGACCTTCGTCTTAAGATAAAGGCTCAGGGATTCTTCAAGGCTGTTATCTATCTTCCAAACGTAATCATGGCATCTGCTTTTGCATTTCTGTTCTACAGCTTGTTCAGCAGAGGCGGTGCTATCTATGATCTTATCAAGGTACCACTCCTTGAAAGCGTTTGGGGATCAAGAGGTGTAGTTGGACTCATCAACTTCATACTTTGGTATGGTAATACAACAATTCTTCTTATGGCTGCTATCATGGGTGTTGATACATCACTCTATGAGTCAGCACAGATCGACGGTGCAACTTCCAGCCAGACATTCTGGAAAATCACAATTCCGCTCATCAAGCCTATCATGTCATATGTTCTTGTAACATCACTCATCGGTGGACTTCAGATGTACGACGTACCTGCCCTCCTCACAAAGGATATGGGTAACCCTAACGGAAAGCTTAAGACCGTCGTAATGATAATCCAGGCAAATAAGCAGGGCGACATCGGTAAGGCGTCTGCACTCTGCGTAATAATCTTTATCGTTTCCGCTATTATCGGACTTGCACTTATGTTTGCGTCTGCTGACCATGACGGAAAGAAGAAAAAGAAGAAAAGGGGGTAAGCTGAAATGCCAAGAAGTACTGAAATAGTTGGTGAAAAGACAAATAGTACTGGTCTTATCATACATAGGATAATAGCTTATGTTGTCCTTGTTCTTTTGGTCGTTGTTTCACTTTTCCCATTCTATCTTTTGATAATCAACGCAACACGAGGCAGATCACAGGCAGGTATCAGATGGTATCCTGACCACTTCCTCGCAACAAACTTCAAGAACCTTTTCAGCGGTTCAACAGCCGTAGCATACGGAAGCGTATGGCGTTCACTGGCTAACTCACTGTTCATATCAGCTTGTGCTTCATTGCTCAGCGTATACTTCTCAGCACTGACAGCATATGCAACACACGTTTACCAGTTCAAGCTGAGAAAGTTCGCAGATATGTTCATTCTCATCGTAATGATGGTTCCAACACAGGCTTCAGCTATCGGTTTCTACCAGTTCATGAACAAACTTGGCTGGACAGATACTTATATTCCGCTGATAATTCCTGCTGTCGCAGCACCAGCTACATACTACTTCATGAAGCAGTATATGGCATCTGCACTTCCGCTTGAGATCGTAGAAGCCGCCCGTATCGACGGCTGCGGAGAGTTCAAGACCTTCAACAAGATCGTTACCCCTATCCTCAAGCCTGCATTCGCAGTTCAGATCATCTTTACATTCGTAACAAACTGGAACAACTACTTTATGCCAAGACTTATTCTTACATCAAAGAGTAAGTACACGATCCCTCTGGTACTCAACGCAATGCGTTATGCAGGACCACAGGAGAAGGACGTGGGAATGTTCAGCTTGTACATCGTACTTGCTATCCTCCCTGTAGTAATTGTTTACCTTTGTCTTTCAAAGTTCATCATTCGTGGTGTTGCTCTGGGAAGCGTAAAGGGTTAATACGAAGCTTCAAACAGCGTACAGTTTTTCTGTACGCTGTTTTTTTGCTCTATTCATTCCTTACTTCTCTTTCCTATTCACATAAAAGCTTCGTTTGCATACCTTTGCTATTGACCGTTATCTCCATTCTGCTCACTCTTTTTCCATTTACGCCATATCCATTACAAATTATTTTATCCGTGATATCCTCACCGCAATACCCCTCATAAGTGATATGCTCCACCAAATACTCCCTCTCTGCAAACTCTATCCTATCTTTAAGCCCGACAACTACATTATTGAGCCACTGCTTATCAAGACCATAATACTTCTCCCTCGTGATACCATGTGGTATAGTTTTACCGCTTGAATAGCTATATCCATACTCCCCGTCCACGTTTTTCATATATATCTTCGACAGCATCGATCTCGTATCAAGCTGTTTGCCGTATTCAATAATACGCTGAGTACCGATATTCACCGAAAGGATACTCAGCGACATATTGACCTGCCTGTCCCCTCTGATATATGCACGCCTGCCGTAAGCCTTGACCGCATATACGCCGATAGCCTCCCACAGTGTAGACTTCTCTTTGATGTTCACATAGTTCACAGTGTCAGTTCCACTCTCGTAGGTTATCTCACTTGAGGGGCTGTAGCTCTTCATAATATCCGTCAAACTCACCTTAGACCATACCCCGGGTTCAGGCTCGTTCTGCCCCAGCATAAGTGTTATCCCACGGCTTATAAGTTCAAGAACAGTTTTTCCGCCTCTCACCCTTGTTCTGATGTAATCCGCAGGACCGTAGTGCATACGCCTGCTGCCTATATAAAGTGCCACACGCCTGATATTGTTAAGATTTATGCTGTTATTCAGAACGACAGACGCTCTAAGTTCACTGTATGGCGTATAGCGGTCTTTCACAAGCCTTGCTGAAACAATGTTTCTATAGTCCAAATTACCACTGCCAATAAGTTCAAACCTGATGTATATCTTCGCCATTATTCCGCCCCCCTAAGCTTTATCATAAGGCTTCCGATCATCCTGTCAGGCTGAAAATCCATTTCTATCTCTGAGAGTATGTATCCGCTGTATAAGACCCCGTCTGCCGTGAAATTGATCGCCTTTCCTCCGTTCTCGCTTAGAGCAGCCCAAGCGTAAGCCTTGTCCGACGGAGCGATCCTGCCGCTGAACTGAAATATTTCCGCCGCCTTGCCTGAGATATTTCGCAAAATACCATTCACAGCCTTTGTTTCCTCCTGAATGTAACCTCCGCTTCGCTTAACTCCGTCCATGTAAAATGACCGTGTGCCAATGTCAAGCTTTATCTTTCTCTTTTTACTCACTTATATCCTCCTCACTGCAAATGCCGATACTAAGCTCTGCCTGCCTTTCGAGCCTGTGAAGGGGCAATGTCTGAACTGCGCCTCCAAGCTTTGCGCTCTTAACATTCAGAACCTCGCTTTTTGCAAGCTCCGACATAACGCTTTCACACTTTTCCTGAAGCTCCTCCATGTCATCGTATTTTCCTGCCTTGCCCATGAGCCGCAGGTCGATATGACATATATACTCAGTGTAAAGCTTTTTGCCGCCCTGCCCAATGACTTCATCGACCACATCATAGCCTTTAAGTCCATAGAAGCCAATTGCTTCCCCACTGTGCAATAGACTGTCAGCCGAAGTGTATTCACCCATTGCAGTAAAGCCTGCTCCGTCAAGTATCTTTTTTATCTCTGCCGCCATTTCTGTCCAGACTGTCATGGCTCGTCCTCCTTCCTAATATGCGATAACGGCATTGAATACAAAGCCGTCCTTTGAGAAAAATCTTTCCGCCCTTGAAACTGCGCTGTCACGAAGCTCTCTTGCCGCCTTTATCCTGTTCTCCTCGTCAAAAGCCTCCACCGCCTTGCCCTGCGCCGTAAACATGACCTTGTATTCAGCGGCTTTCAGACAAATAAATCTGTAAAAGACCTCCGCTGCCGCCGCAAATTCGCATATAGCCGTCCCGCCCTCAGCGACCATTCGCTCCTGGTCAACAGCCTTTTCCATTTCGTCAGCACACACCGTTATAAGCCCTGCATACACCTCAGCCGACGTGCTGTCAAGTCCGCTTAGCTCCATGAAATTGCTCTTTACATTGTCTTTGCTTATTGCCATTTTCCTGCTCCTTTCAAAAAATATACCCGCCCACCGTCCCTTTTTTCATTGTCCTCTCAGCTTACTTTGTAGTTTTCAGCGTCTTTACAGCACCGCTCGTAAGTACAGAGAAACCTGCAAGCACTGAGCAAACGATCTCGTTGCACTGATTAGTAATAAGCTTATCGTAGTCCACGATAACATCTCCTCCAAGCACCATTTCAACAGCACTGCTCTGGTCGATGCCCACCGCAATACCGCCTGTGAGCTGAGGGCATTTTACAAGCGTTACACCATATGGCGTCTGAACTGTGCCGCCTGCCATATAGTCGCCAATGCAGTATTTCATCTCGTCCATAGCAAGGATCTTAGCCATAACATCAGGAGTACAAATCATAGTCGTCATGTTAAACTCGCCCATGGAAGCCCAAAAAGCCGCCAGATCAGCGTAAGTAAGCTCACTGCCAATAAGAGTCTGAGCTGTAATACCTCTTGTTATCTCAGTCATAGCAAAGCTGTTCACATCTCTGCTTATAGTCGCCCCAAGGTTTCTCAGCACCACGCCGAAAGCCTCAAGCTTCTGCTTCCTTACAGACTCAAAAGAACAGTTAAGACGTCTTGCAAACTTTGTAAGAGTCTTACTGGAGGTGCTAAGTCTGACAGTTGTGATAGGCACATTTCCACCCTCTGCCACAACGTCAGTTGAACCTGACTTTGTAACGTTCAGACCTCTGAAATCCACTCCGTCAGTGTATGAAACAGCCGCCGCTACCTTGCCCATGATAGAAGCCTCGTCCATGCCCTGCTTGACAGTACGTCTTATGTACTCAGGGAAAAGCACTGCCGACTCAGTGGAAATGAAGAATTTCTCCACCCTGTCAGAATTTGCACCCTTTACCTTGATGTCAAAACGCTTGAGCTGTCTTTCAAAAGCGTCAAGACCTTTAAGCTCGGTGTTCTCATAGTTTGCGTCAGGATCAAGCTCAGCCAGCGCCTGTGTGAATGTCTTGCCTGTGATAGAATAAAGTCCCTTTTCAAGTTTGATATTGTTGTACATATTATTTTCTCCTTTTCGATAATTAAAGTTGTCCGATTTTTTGTACTGATTTTCGTATCATCGAAAACCATTCGTGTTTTCGGGTGAACACTGTTCGCCCCTACAGTGATGATATCACATTCTGGCATTTAAGCCCCTATCTCCACATTGTCATCGCCCCCTTTCACATCTGTCCCTTACATCTTGTAATCCCCCGTGATAAAGCTCTCCCTTTCGGCTTTGTAGACCTCCTCATTCTCAGCCGCCTGCTTTTCAAGCCTGCCACGGAAGTCGATAAGCTCCGTAACTGTCATAAGCTCCGCAAGTTCTTTCACACGCTTTGCACTCATAAAAGGCTTGCAGAAATAGCTGAGCCTTAAAACGTCCTTTTCAAAAGCTTCCCTCGCAAGGGCAAGCTCATAGCTCTTGTCGGTGCTTTCCTGCTTCTCCCTTAAAGCAAAACGCTTCGTTACCCCTGCATTCACCTGTGCAGGCACTGCCACGAACGACCACTCGTAAGCGTCAAGCGGCTCGTCAAGAATGTGATAACACAGCTTACCGCCGTATTCACCGCCCTTTTCATGGTCACAGCCGCCCTTGTACATATCCGCTCCGCATACAGAGCAAAGCTTCTTTCCCATGGTGCAGCTAACGGATACCTCTTTCTTTATTCCGCCCTGGATCTCGCTTATAAGGTCGCCGTTAGAAGCAGTTCGCACCATGTAAGCCTTTGCCATAAGCCTGCGGTAGACCTCTCCGTCTGTCGTAGTTTTCTCAGGCAGAGTTTCCACCCAAGTGTCAAATATTCTGGCAGTCTGCTTTGAGCTTTTAGGGTCATGGTCGAAAATACCCGTTCTGCCCTTAAAAAGCTCCGCAAGCTTCTCCAACGCGCCTGATGAAAACTTTTCACCATCTCTGTCAATGTCATTGTCACAAAGCGCCACCCTGAAAACAAAGACCTTGTCCTCCGTGAGCGGCTCTCTCGCATAGCCGTTTATCTTTTCAAGCTCCTCGCCTGATACTGTTTCGCTCATTGCATTTCCTCCTTTTTTCTCTCGTTCTCTACCCTTTCGTTTTCAAGCTCCGCCGCCTTAGCCTGCGCATTGTAAAGTCTTGACTTCGCCAACGCTTCCTCGTCCTGAAGATTTATGTTGTCCCACTCTATCTCCACCCCACAAGCATATCCGTTAAGCCTTAAAAACGCCTCGCATATCTCTCTGAGTATAGGTTCAAGCAGTCTGCGGTAATATTCAAGCTCACTTGTGAGGATATCCGATTGCTGTGCAGACATTCGCTCAGTGGTTGACCAGTTCAGCCCAAGCAAAAACGGTGGTATTGAAAGCTTCGCTACAAGCTGTTCCATAAGCTGTCTGACAGGTATCTCCGTGTCTATCATCTGATTGTCAGCGCCAATGACCTTTATGTCCACATCACCCACAGCCACAAAATCCTGCACCGAGCCATTTCGTGAGGCTCTCATGCCTCTGCTCCATTCCTGAGCTATCTGCTCTGCACGCTCCTTGGCTCTCGCCCTGTCGCTCTCCCCCTCAGGGTGATAAGTCACCGCATATCGCACATTTCCTACCCTGTCGAAGTTCTGACCCATGCACTCGTAAATTCGCATAAGTATCTCGCTCAGAGCAGGCAATCCACGGAGTATAGACACCCCATCAGGGTGCTTAGGACTAGGGTTGAGCGCCGTGTAAAGCAGTTTTTCAGGACTTCTTACCGGTATCTCCTCACCGCTTCCCATGTAAAAAATACGTTTTTCAAAAGCGTTCCTGCCCTCACGCACTCTGTACAAAGTCGGGTCGCCAACATATATCCCCTTGACCTTTCCAGTCCTGTAATCTGCATATATCCTGCCTATCGCCTTGCCGTATGTAAGCAGTGAATCCAGATACATATCCGCAAAAGTGTAAATGGACTTTCCCGACACCCCCACGGAAACCTCTCTGCAAAACCTGTCAAGCTCCACCTGCGCCCTCTCGTCACAAGCCGTAACCTTAAAGCCCCCTGTGAGCCTTATTATCTTGCCGAAGCAAGCGTCAATAACAGGAACGTTCGCCCTGAGTGCGTCATAAAGCTCCTGCTGAAAAACCCCCTCAGGCGCAAGCCTGTAATGAAACCCCGACTCTCTGTCAGAGCCTGCCGTGTTCGGCACAAATTCACGGACCTTCTTTCTGAAAATACTCATTTTTTCTCCTTTCTTTCTGTACACTTTTTCGTACTAATGCTCAACTGTCAGTACAAAAAAGTCGTCCTTTTCACGTCCCAGACATTCTGCTGCAAAGTATCTCATATCGTCCATGGCGTGATCGTTCTCTTTCACAGGTGCGTCCTTTCCTGCCTTATCGTCCCAGCGGTAAAGATTTATCTCACGAAGCGTATCACGACACCTGCGGTTTATCCTTATCCTGCCGTCCTTTATGCAGTCCGACACAAGCCTGATACCCGAAACAACGTCGTTCTTTGCAGGCTGGACAGTGAATTTTCCATGCCTGCGTATGCACTGTATGAACGAAGCCGCCGAGGGGTCGCAAATGACCTTTTCGATGCAAAGCCCGTCGGCAAGCTCTTCAAGCCCCTTGTAATGCTCCTCGTCAGTTTTCTGCATACCTTCACGGCGAGAATCATAGTAATACTCCCTGAGCCTGTACCATACTCCGCCACTCTCGCCCCAAAGCCCGAAGCTTGAAGGATTTACAGTGCCGTAATCACAGCTTATAACATACCGCTCGCACTGTATATCACCCTCAAAGACGTTTTTCTCCTCGTCGAACATAGGGTAAACAAGCCCCTCTGCCGCCGTCCATTTGCCAAGTACAAAACGCTCGTAAAACGTCCCCGTATATATCCTGTGATAGCGTTCTATCACCGCCCGGTCAAGGGTCGGATTGTCCTCCAGCACAAAATGTCTGTAGATAAGCCGTTTTTCCTCCGCCTTGTCTATCCACTCTTTCTTGAACCAGTGGTAAGGATTGTCAGGATTGCAGTTGAACCACAGCTTGCTCCCCGCCACCGAACACCTTGCCACAGCCTGCTCTATAAAGCTTCTGGGCATAAGCGCCGCCTCGTCAAGAAGCACCCCCGCAAGGGTCACGCCTTGGATAAGTGAGGGCGAGCCTTCGTCCCTGCCGCCAAAGTAGTAAAACCTGTTTTTCCTGCCGCAAAAGCTAACGTCCATATAGTTCTTTGACGCGACCTCCACAGCCGTCATGCCCATGGCTTTCATATACCCCCTGAGCGCAGGCAGGATATTCCTTTTCAGCGACACGATAGTTTTTGAGCATAGCCCAAAAATGCACTCGTCAAAATTAGTCATTGCCCATGTCATAAAAGACGCCGACAAACAAAAGGTCTTGCCCGATCTGACCGCACCGTCACAGATTATCCCGTCGTAATCACTAAGATCCCGTGCCGTCCACCATCTGAAAACAAACCTCTGATTTTCCGACAGCCTTGTTATTTTCACAAGCTATCACCGTCCCTGCCGTAAATGCTCTCGATAAGTCGCTTCGACTCACCGCCGCCGTCAAGCTGAGGCGCAAGCTCCCCAAGCTTTTCCAAGGCTTTCTGCCTGTCAAAAAACTTGATCTCCAAAACGTTCTTTCCGCTGATCTTTATCTCACTCACATTGAAAAGATCCATGCCCATGATGTCCCTTGCCGTCATGTTCTCAGCGTCAAAAACAAGCTTTACAGCGTCATTCACCGCCCCGAAAGCTATCCTGTTCAGCCCTCGCTTCACATAAGAAAGGGTGTCGCTGTCAGCCTCCTCCAGCTTTTTAAGCTCCGCCTCCGTTTCTGCCGAGTGCAGAAGCTCAAGCCCCCTGTCCTCAGCCTCCTCTGCCCTTGCACCGGTGTGCAAAGCCGCTTCACGAAGATTTCTCAGATAGAAGAAAAATCTCGCAAATCTTTTCTGTTCGCCTGCCATATCGTTCCTCCTTTTTTAATTTCTGCGAAAGATGTACCACCGTATCTTAACGGCTCTCAAAAAACATCTCTCACTTATCCCGAAAAATGCCCCTTTTGTTGCATAAAAAATGTAACAATTGCAGAAATGTTACCAAATTAAATCATTTATCATTTGTTTGCATAAATCGTCCTGCCCAAAACTGTGCAAAAGCCACATACTTTTATGAACAGAAAAACTATTGGTAAAAAGAAATACTTTTATTTTTTGAGCCGTTTCGTACCATCACTGCACCTTATTTCAGACAAATATGTAAGTCATACGAAACTTTCAATATACCTTATGAAAAAAAGTATATATTACTTGACAAAAGCCGAAAAAATAGTACAATAGTAAGTGTATGACACAAATTTGAAGAACAACGCAGGAGGTAAAAATATGAAAATGAGAGGTATCTATTCCTCAGTAACAGATATCAGACGAAAAGTCTTTACAGAGGTGGCAAGACTTGCCTATGAAGAGGGCGATTATGCCGAAAAGATCGCAGAGCTTCCTTATAAGATAGTACCGGGAAGCAAAGCTGTTTACCGTGAGTCTATCTTCCTTGAAAGAGCTATCGTTGAAGAAAGGCTCCGTCTTGCTATCGGTCTGCCCCTAAGACCGATCGAGGAGCATAAGTCTGTGGCTGACGGCATTGAAGAAAGTGCGATCGCAGAAAAGTATTACGATCCACCGCTTGTAAACATAATCAAGTTTGCCTGCAACGGCTGTCCTGAAACTCATTATCATGTTACCGACTGCTGTCAGGGCTGTCTTGCGCACCCATGTCAGGAAGTCTGTCCAAAGGGTGCCATAACCATCAAGCATGGCAAGTCAGTAATAGATCAGTCTAAGTGTATAAAGTGCGGCAGATGTCAGAGCGTCTGTCCATACAATGCAATAAACAAAATGGAAAGACCATGCGCAAGAGCCTGCGGCATGGACGCTATCGGCTCAGACGAAGAGGGCAAGGCAAAAATAGATTATGACAAGTGCGTATCCTGCGGAATGTGTCTTGTAAACTGCCCATTTGGCGCTATCGTAGACAAGGGACAGATATTCCAGCTTATAACAGCAATGAAGAAAAAGAAGAAGGTCATCGCTATCGTAGCACCTGCGTTTGTAGGTCAGTTCGGACCAAAGGCAAGCCCTGAAAAGCTCACAGCGGCAATGAAGAAGCTTGGCTTTGCAGACGTGGTCGAGGTAGCAATAGGTGCAGACCTTTGTTCCATCGAGGAAGCAAAGGACTTCATGAGAGAAGTTCCTGAACATCAGCCATTCATGGCGACATCATGCTGTCCTGCATGGTCAGTAATGGCGAAGAAGCTTTTCCCTACCCTTGCCCCATACATTTCAATGGCTTTGACCCCAATGGTACTTACAGCAAGAATGCTCAAAAAGGACGATCCTGACGCTTGTATCGCATTTATCGGACCATGTGCGGCAAAGAAGCTTGAAGCTTCAAGACGTACTATCCGCAGCGACGTAGACTTTGTGCTTACCTTTGAGGAACTCATGGGAATGTTCAATGCCAAGGGCGTAACATTTGAAGACATTACAGATGAAGAAAAGGTAGATCTTTGCGAGGGTACAGGTGACGGACGTGGCTTTGCAGTAAGCGGCGGCGTAGCAAAGGCAGTAGCAGACGTTATCCACAAGCTTGACCCAGAGCGTGAGGTCAAGGTAGTATCAGCGCAGGGACTTAAAGACTGCCGCAAGCTTCTCACACTTGCAAAAGCAGGCAAATATGACGGCTATCTTCTCGAGGGCATGGCTTGTCCTGGCGGCTGTGTAGCAGGTGCAGGAACGCTTCAGGCGGTAGAAAAGAGTACAGCGCTTGTAAACAAATATGTAAAGGACGCACCTTTACAGAACTCTCTCGACTCCAAATACGAGATCAATCTTGATCTTATCACCGAGTCGCATGATGACAAATAAGAGATAGAATTGAAACGGACAGCGTTATGCTGTCCGTTTTTTTGTACCGTCACTCGCCGTGACGGGCATTTTACGCCATACATTGTGGTATAAAACACTTTTTCACCGCTTTTTGAATTCGTATAGAATACTACACATTGTAATTGTCACACACCCCCTGATACCCCCACAAACGGCAGTAGGGGCGAACAGTGTTCGCCCGTCGAAGAAACAAGCCCACGATTATATCATTGTTGGATAGAACTGAAAACTATCCAATCACATCTTCAGGGGAGCGGTGCAATATTCTCCACACGGCACGTCAACACAACATTGTGATAAATTCAAACCTTGCCGTTCCCCGAAACGGGACGTCGAGGGCGCCGTCCCCTACAATTCTACCCCGACTTCATCACGCCACAAAATCGCTTTGCTCTTTGCGGATTTACGTTGTAATTGGGGATAGGATAGGCGGTGCAGATTTTTGCTCAGTTATTACTTTTAATAAGAAGCACAACTTTTGTATGCTTTTTCTCATTTGATCTGCACCTTGTCGGCTGTCGCCGAATGAGGCTCTGCCTCAAACTCCGCTAGGGGCTTTGCCCCTAGACCCCACAAGCCCTCTAGCACCGGGCTTGAGCGTGCGCTTTATCTCTCGCTTCGCTCGGTGCTTGGGGGGCAGCTTTGCTCATTCCTCATTCCTCACTCCTCACTTAAACTCCCCTCCTGTAGGTTTGTCAATCATATTGGACACTATTATTAAGAAATTCGATAGGCGAAAACCATTTGAGGGGACGCATAGGA
>NZ_JBCPGA010000051.1:0-13324 GCF_040914135.1 Ruminococcus sp. RTP21204st1_B2_RTP21204_210225
TGTGTGATATATTAAAACCCGTGGGCTTCCATATCGAGGAAATCCACGGGCTTTGTTGCGCTTTTTTTACAGCGCCTTATTTTTGTTTATGCTATTCCTTCTTGCAAAGATACCCGTCATCATCATATTTCTTAGCTATATGCTGTGCAGCTTGCCAATCGCCCCATTTGTCTACAGCCTTATCCCAAATTGTCATATATTACAACATGTTTTCTGAAAAAGTTTACATTTATCAACATAGAAGTTGAAATAGCCATATAAATTTATCAAATTCCATTAGCATCTATCACTGATAGGTGCTTTTTTTCATAACCAAAACAAGAAATGTGTGGAACAATTTATGATATAAAATTACGAATATGCTCCCCAATGCTATAGATACCATAAGAGTCGAGAAATCGGCTCTTTTATACAGTAGAGGGATACTGTTGGATATATTCCATTATTTCACACATAATATTAAGGACAAATTTGCTTATTCTATTGACATTTCCCTTATTTTATGATATAGTTTAAGGGAAAATAATGGAGGTAAGGAAATGAGAAGTTTTAATTACTCTGCTTTTAAAGAACAAAAGTGGGATTCTGGTATTCTCGGACTTATAGCGGCCATATACAAAGAGGCTGGAAAACAGGAACAGTATCTGAAACAGCGTCCGCAAGAGATGGAGAAGCTTGTTGAGATAGCAAAAATTCAAAGTACCGAAGCTTCAAATGCGATAGAGGGTATCGTAACAACAAGCACGAGGATCAAACAGTTGGTCGAAGAAAAGACTACTCCTCGAAATCGTGACGAGCAGGAGATCGCAGGGTATAGAGACGTGCTGAACGTTATACACGAAAGCTTTGACGCTATTCCGATAACTCAGAACTATATTCTGCAGATTCACAAAATGCTTTATAGTCATATGAACAATCCGCTTGCTGGCAGAACAAAAAGCGTGCAGAATTATATCAGTGCGGCTTACCCCGATGGACATACAGAAATACTGTTTACTCCGCTCGCACCATATGAAACATCTGAGGCACTTGACAGGATATGTGAAGAGTACAATCGTGTTATCGGTAATTTGGAGGTTGAGCCGCTTATAATTATCACTATATTTATCCACGATTTTCTCTGTATACACCCTTTTAATGACGGCAACGGAAGAATGAGCCGTCTGCTTACCACTCTTCTGCTGTATCAGAATGGCTTTTACATTGGCAAATATATATCGCTCGAGGCAAAGATCTCTAAGAACAAAGATCTGTATTACAGTGCTATGAGTCAGTCGCAGACGGGCTGGCACGAGGGCAAAGAGGATGCTTTGCCATTTATAAAGTACATTTTAGGCACGATACTTGCATCGTATAAAGATTTTGAAGAGCGTATCTCGCTTGTTCAAGAAAAACTGCCTGCACTTGAGATGGTCAGAATGGCAAGCAAAAGCAAAATAGGACGATTTAACAAGCAGGATATAAGGGAACTCTGTCCTACTCTCAGTGACAGTTCTATCGAAGGTGCACTAAGAAAACTTGTTGCCGCAGGAGAACTAAAAAAAGAGGGCAAGGGAAAGAGCACCTGCTATTTCAGATTAAATTAGATTAGAAGATGTTCTACACATCGCATGACTAGGTTTTGGCGGACTTGGAGCGGCAGGTGAGTTTTTAGGTAATGCCAAGGCGGTTAGTTTGCTTGCCATAGAAAAGATAAAGTCAGGAGATAAAGTCATTTCAACAGACCCTGAAACAATGGAAACTTCTCCGAAAACTGTTCTTGAAACCTACATAAGAGAGGTAACAACGCTTGTTCATCTCACTGTGAACGGTGAAGAAATCGTTACAACTGTTGACCACCCGTTTTATGTAAAAAATCAAGGCTTTATCAAAGCAGGAGAACTAATAGTTGGTGATGAACTTCTTGATGTAAACGGAAATGTTCTTTTAGTTGAAAATTTTGACGTTGAGTTGACAGACAAACCTGTCAAGGTGTATAATTTTCAGGTAGAAGATTTTCATACATATCACGTTAGTGGTTTTAGCGTGTTGGTACATAATGCAAGTGATTTATATGCAAGGGGATCATTTAGACGCAGTGCAAGACAAAAAGCAGAAAGTGAGGCACCAAGAAACTCTAACGGAAAAATGAAATGCCCAACTTGTGGAAAAGAAATACCTGATAAAATAACAATAAATACCAAGAATGGTCCGGTTGATAGAATAGGTTATGACCTTGATCATTATCCAGAGACTTGGGCTGAGAGAAAGGTAAAATTACAATCATTAGAAACAACTCCTACAAGAACAGAAGTTTTAGACTGTTATAATTCAGATTTGAGAGTTCAGTGTCATGAATGCAATATAAAACATATATTTGAAGGAGTGAAAGGAGATTTTGCTGAATGAGTTTAGGTGAAAGTATACTTGACCATTATGAATTGTTTTTAGGAAAATATATAGGTGTAGATAAATATACAAGCGGCGAATACGTTATACAAATTTTGGGATTTGACAGAACGTTTAAAGATTGTTTAACATTCGCATCTTTGGGACTGTCAAATTATTCGAATTTAATTAATAATTCATGTGAAGTAATTATGCCAGTAGATGATGATTATGATAATTGTGCTGTTGTATTTGCGAATGCTTTATTTTATGTTCTTCAACAACAAATGGATTTTGGCAGAGGTACAATAATTGAAGGTCTAGATAACATAATTGCAGATTTTTCAAAAAGGCATAATAAAACAGCGATTTATTTTACGGAATCATATGTTTTACCAGAAGAATTTTCAAAAATTGAAGATCACTTAAAAATGTATATAGCGTTTTTTATTTCAGAAAAAGAACTTGAATTTATTCATAACTATGGTTGCGAAGAATTTGAAAATTTACTAGAAAGTTCAAAAGCTGATATAATAAATCTTAACAGGGAATCTATAGTGTGAAAAAATCGCTGAGAAAACAGTTGTTGAAACTTACATAAGAGAAGATTCTAAGCTTATTCATTTGGTGATCAACAGCGAAGAGATCATAACGACTGAAACCCACCCGTTCTTTGTAAAAAATCAAGGCTTTATCAAAGCAGGAGAACTTGCAATCGGTGATGAATTGCTTGACTCAAACAAAAACATTCTTTTGGTTGAAAATTTTGATGTCGAATTGACAGGCAAGCCTGTTACGGTGTATAATTTTCAGGTGGAGGATTTCCATACTTATTATGCTGGCGGATTAGGCGTGTTGGTGCATAATGCAAGTAATGAATATAAAACAAAGACTGTCCGTACCGCCAAGGGAGAAGAAAAAATTCCCATTGTTGATAAACCAGGCTCTCCTTCTTGGAAACAAGCAGTTAAAGAATTAAGATCTGCTAGAAAAAAAGGAAACAATTATATTGCTTCAAATAGACAGCAAGCGGAACAACTTATAAATGAAGCAATGCCTGATTTGCCTAAAGCAGAAACATATGCAACAAATGCACCAAAATCTAATTATCAAATTCACCCTATTGATAATGAATATAACATGCCACATATTTGTTATCATGATTGGGCAAAGGGAAAACATAATGGCTCTGCAGGACATATATTTTGGGAGGAATAGATATGGATATAAAAGAATTTAAATATGCTTGGAGATATACAAGCGAAAATTATGCGCTATTCTCTCCAAAGCAGCTATCAGAAATGAATGTTGTTAATGAAAACAAAGCAGTTGAAATTTGGAATAGTATATGCGATAATGAAATACTTCAAAAAAGTTCATATGTTCAAATGATGATTGATCATAAACTGACTGTTTTCATAGGTGACTGTGGTTGGGGCGATGAATCAATGGAGAGAGTAACTCAACAAAAATTAATGAGTTTATTCGAAAAAAGTATTTCAGACAAAGTAACATTGTTATATGATCATACTTCAGCAATAAGCATTACAGCATCTATTTTTTGTGAAAAATGGTCGGATTTTTGTTATCCTTCAGATGTGCTTCTTATTGTAAATAACAATATTGTTCTATTGTATTATGAAGATACATTATACGGACCTTTAGAATCCTTTGAAAATATAATATAATTACTATTTACAGAACATTTTTATCAACGATTTTGCAGGTACACCGATTTGAACTGTAAGTGTACTTGCTTCAACTGAAACGCACCCGTTTTATGTACAATGTAGAGGGTTTGTTGAGGCTGGTAAGCTGCTTGTTGGCGATAAACTCCTTGATGTAAACGGAAATGTTCTTTTGGTTGAAAATTTTGATGTCGAGTTGATAGATGAGCCTGTTACGGTGTATAATTTTCAGGTAGAGGATTTCCATACTTATCATGTTGGCAAGTGTAGACTGCTTGTACATAATGCAAATTGTAATCAAGAAAAGCCTGTGCTTCCAAAATATGATGGAAAAACAACAGAGGGCGTTATGGTAACTCCAGATGGAAAGCAAATTTCTTTTAAATCAGGAAATAGTTCGACACCTTCATATCCTCAATATAAAGCACAATCAGCAAGTCATGTTGAAGGAAAAGCTGCTTTATACATGAGAGAAAATGGTATAAATGAAGCAACTGTATTTCATAATAACCCTAATGGAACTTGTGGATTCTGCGATAGACAAGTTCCAGCTCTACTTCCAAAAGGCGCTAAATTAACCGTGGTACCTCCAAGTAATTCGGTTGCAAATAATGTTCGTGCTATCCCAGTTCCAAAGACATACATTGGAAATAGCACTGTTCCGAAAATCAAATAAGAAAGGAATAAGGTAATCAAATGAAAATAAAACATTTTGGAGGAATTGAATATGCAAATAATATTTCTGAATTTTCAGAAATATTACAAAAAAAATATGGTGATGGTGTCAACGAGTTTTGGATTACTAATAATACTCAAGAGAATCCTTGCTTAGTGGTATTAGTAAACAAAGAAATGGCGAATCTCACCTATTTTCCAGACGAGGAGTCACTCGGTTTTCAGTCAGTTGGTTGCCAGACAAATCAGAAAAATGACTATTGTATTTTTTATACTAATACGCCTGAAGAAGAGATTGAAATCAGAAGAGATTCAATTATCTCAGTAGATAAAGCTTTCGAGGCAGCCAAAAAATTTTTTTATAAACGTGAAATGCCAGATAATATTGAATGGACTGAAAATTAAAGGTTTATAGTTTTGAGGTAGAGGATTTCCATACTTATCATGTTGGCGAAAATGGAGTTTGGGTTCATAATTCGAATTGTAAGCTGATAAAAAATGATGACGGCACATATGATGCAGAGCTATCATATAAAGAGGATTGGACACCAGGGCAACGAGCAGAAGCTGATGCAAAATGTAAAGCGTTATCTAAAGCTGATACAGCAAAAACGATTCCAGAACGTGGTAGCACATCCGCTTCAAAAAAATACAAGAATGAGTATGGAGAAAATTCAGTTTTAAAGACACAAGATGTCGATCACACTATTGATTTACAACTTGGTGGAATAGATGATATCCATAATATGAACCCATTAGATAAAAGTGTAAATCGAAGTTTAGGAAGCCAGATAGCATATTTAATAAAAAATTTGGATTATGGGACAGTTTTAAGAAATTTTAAAATGGTAGATCAAAAAAATTTATAAGGTGGTAAAAAGAGATGTTTGAGAAATTTTATGATTTTGTAGGTGTTGAAAACAAAAATAATGTGACCGATATGTCTGGATTTATGGACATTTATGGCGGAGAAACATTTTTGAATGGTTTGTATCGTATACACAACAAAAATGATGTAAAAAAGTGGAATGAGATACTCAAGAGAGCTTTCCCTAAATTCAAAAATGGCATACAGGTATTCGGATATGATTGGTTAGGCAGAAATTTTGCACTGGATACGCAAAGAGATATAGTCTTGATATTTGAACCAGGTACAGGAGAGATTCTTAACACTGGGGAAAACTTTGTGAATTTCCATGATAGTGAGATACCGCAATATCATGACGCTTGCTTGGCGTCTGAGTTCTTCAATGAATGGTTTGAGGCAAATGGCAATTTTGTTTTGCCTCACAATAAATGTGTGGGTTACAAAGTACCACTATTCCTCAATGGGGAAGATGACATAGAAAATCTTGAAGTATCCGATATGGAAGTATATTGGGAAATAATGATGCCATTAATGAATCTTTAATCAATATTGGCATATTTGATATCAATTTACGGAGGTGATAAAATGCCCACAAACCAAGAAAAAGTTTCACAGCTTTTAGATACTATTAGGAGTTGTAGTAAAATACAACTGTATAAACTCTGACTATTATTGAGAGCAATGACGATTTTTACGACGAGTACTACTACATGAAGCCCGAATGTGAAAAAAGCGGTTGGGAGAAATTCAAAGACGGTTGCAAAAAAAGTCGGCGAGTGGTGCAAGAATCATGGGAAAGAGTTGGTTATAGGTGCTATATGTATTGTTATTGGTGCTGTTTTAACCGTATTGACAGGTGGCTCATTTTTAGCAGCACTTGGTATAGGATTTAAGGCAGCTGCAATGGCAGGGTTTATATCTGGTGGGATTAGTGTGATGAGTTCACTGATAGTTTCGATTTTCAGTGGAGATAGTTTTAAAACGATTTTGGGAAAAGTGTTAAGATCATTTGTAGATGGTTTCGCTAGTGGATTTATGTGGGGTGGAATTTTTGCTGGTGGTGCGCAGACAATATCTGCAATATTAAAATTTTCTAGAAGCGGTACATTGATATTTGGCGGTGAACAACTGCAATTATTCAAGCCAAATAATTTCTCAGGTAAAACTTTGGGTAAAATAAAAATATGGTCTCCAAACGGACTTAATAACCCTAATTCTGGTGGAACATTATTTAAAATTGAAAAAACTTTCAGATTGGATTTTGAGGCTGGAAAACAACTTTTTCATATGCATATTACATATAATTTATACAATAGTATGCCTAATTTCATGAAATCCATGAAATGGATATTTGATCCCGCTAAACGTGATGTACATGTTAGATTGACTTCAATATTAGGAGGAGTAATAGGTGTTACGCAGAAAGAATGATCAAAAGAAAAAAGTGAAACAAGCATTTATAGATGGTGATGTTTCTACAAAGTTATTAACAAAAATAATTAAGCTAGCACCATCTTTTTTCTTTCTTGAAATTTGCGATATTTGCAAGAATGATGAATTAACAAAAATTATTACTAATTCTAAGCAAACATATGCATCATTGATAACTAAAAACGAAAATACCGATATTGTTATTGTAGCAAATAATGACTTTTTTAATATATCTGTCAATTTATTGTTTAAAAGCTTATGTGAAACTATAGTTATATATTTTCCTTTTGAAAATATTACGTTTCAACAATTTCTTTATAATTGTGAACCGTACTCAAACAATCCGCAAAAATCAGCTATTATAAAAGGTCTATGTTATATGATCTGTACATGGGTAACAAATGAAAATAGATTATATTTTCATTTTGATAATTTTAAGGGTATAGAAACGTTTGAAAAAATTAAAACGTTAATTTGAAACAATTATATAAATTTAATTTTTACCACAAATTCATTAAGAAAAATTGAATCTTTTGAATAACATTAATGAATACATTTCCGATGTTGTGACTATTGACTAAAATGTGGCTGATGCTATTGATTTTGCAATTGCTCTAAATGTGCAACATGGTTCTAATTATGAGAATATTGAATTACATTTTGGATTCTCACGAGAAGAGGGAAATCTTTTTAATGGGGAAAATTCTCCAACTGTTGAAGAGTTTAAAAGGAGAGCAAATGAATTGGGTTCGGAGGTTATGAAAGATTTTGTTCACGAGGCATTACAGTATGTTGAATTTAACGATAATTTAGACATTGTGGATTTTGCTAATGGAAGTACTGATAGAATGATATCCTATAGTGGAGATATTATTTCGACAAGGTATGACGATCAGGATTTTTTATCTGATATTGATCCGAATAATATACAGTATAACTTTGAGAACAGTAACAGTAATTTTCTGAAAGTTCAACAGGAATATAATAAGGCTGTAATGGATGGCATAATCGATCCTAAATCGGAGTTCATATTAAATAATGGTGGTATTGATCAAATTCGCAATAATATAAATTACGATGTTAAATCTACTTTGGGTGCTTATATTGATGGTGAACTTGTAGGAGAAAAAAAGAAGAGAGCAGATAAATATAAACAGCATATTGATGCCTTTATAACATTTTTGTAAGATTAACTTAATGAGGGATTTGTTTATAATGAAACATAAAACCATATTTTCTACGATGATAATTATTACTTGTATTCTTATAATATTTTTGGCTATTGTAATAGGTTTCGGAATATGGTTCTTAAACAGTGATAATGAAACAGAAGCTGATTTACAGTGGAAACGAAAAACCATTAACGACTGTATTAATCAAACAAGTCAGAATTATGATGAGATACGTGAGTTGGTTTGTGATCCGGGTTCTGATGTTGCACTTTTGGGACACGATTATGATTTGCTCAGCAAATTAACGAATCTTGAAACAATTACTATTGTCGGAATCAGTGACGCTTCAGATGCACAGAACTTTTTTGAAGAGTTAACTAAACTAAAAAAATTAACTTCTGTTAATATTGTAAATTCACCTATTGGTTCAATAAGAAAGCTGGCAGATATCAGAAGTCTATCAAGCTTATGCATTAGATCAAATCCTTATGGGGGTGCTCGTTTTAAAATTGACGATATTGACTTGCTCGGAACAGAGGGAAGCTTCAAGAATTTAAAATCGTTGGAATTATACGATGTTCAAATTGAAACCTTACCGGATTTATCTGAATTAACGGAATTGAAATCACTTTCAATTTCAGGAGCTGATTTTACCAAGCTGGATGATGAAAGTGTTAATTGGGAGAATATTGTATCTCTCAATATAAATTCTACGAATATACACTCAATTGATAAAGAAATTATAAATAAACTTTATAATCTAAAAGCTTTAGATGTTTCTTATTGTAATATTACAGACATAAGCTTTGTGCTAAACTTACCAAAATTAGAAGAGTTCTCATATTTAGGGCATGATACTTATGGAATTGATTTGAAATGCTTAAATGAACATCCAAATTATGATGAAGCTTGGATGAAAGATTAAAAAGTTTAATAGAAGATAATGTTATGAAAGTAATATCAATTGAATATTCAACTCCGTTGAAGAATTGTAACATAAAAAATGATAATATTGATGTTTTTGTCAAACTGGAAAACGGAAATAAATATTGCATTACTGTTGCAACAATCGATTGGATAAGCAATCATGTGGGAGAAAGGCATTTACCAAGCGGATCACCTGATTAATAGTTAAAGAATTACAAAATCAGTTGATTGAAGATGCTGTTAAAGAATACTCAGGGGATGACGCATACTGGCTGCGGGTATTCAGTATGTCTTATGGGGATGAAGTTCCTGATTGATATAAACTTAAAACTTTATGATAATCAATATCAATCTTAGAAATAATCAATCGTGATAAAATATTTAATTATGCTTTAACTTTTATTCAAATGTTTTGAAGATAATGATGCTCAAGAAGGATCAGAAGTAAATGCTTTTCGACACACTTTTTGGATTTCAATTATAACAAATAAGTGGGGAGAGAATATAGGCTTACAAGCTGGTAATGCTCATGAAAAAAATCAAAACGTTATTCATGAAATCAAAGATATATACTCGCGTAAGTTTAAAACTTTAAGTGATGCTGATCAAGCAGTTGATTTGTTAAACAATGTTATTGGACGGGAAATTGGAAAAATAACATCAATTGATAGTAAATCCAAAGATATAGCAAAAAAAGTATTAGATTACTATTATACAAATGGATTAAATATTGTGAAGGAAACTGATGATGGACATTATGTGATTGTAAAAGAACGACTTTCATACGAACGATACAAAGATGATTTAATCATATTGCAAACACTTGATGAAAACGGATTTCCACCAGATAATAAATATTATAATAAAAAAGGTGATTGAATTGGTCAAGAAATATATTAAAGTAATTTTGATTGGAGTATTGTGTATGGGAGTTATACTGAGCATTTTTTCAATAATAAATTATCGTCATTCAAAATCGTTAAAGGATAAAATTATAAAAAAATGTAATGATGATACCGAGATTATTATACATATGTCTGATTTTACTGGCTTTGAATGGGATAAGTGTATTGTATATGGACCGTCAACGCAAACGAAAGATATATGTGATGCATTTGATATAAATTATAATACATATCTCGATTTAAATTATGGGATTATTTTCCTCAATAATAACAATGTTACTTATGAAGAATTTTTCAAAGTCTCAGATTATGATTTTACAAATAAAATTCCAGAATTTATTATTTATCCATATGGACAAAACGAAAGTACGCAAGTAAAATATGCAAGTTTTGAAAAGAATGAAGCGGAATTTAAATGTATAAAGAAACATTCTGATAATGGCTATTATTATAGGCTTTACCCTATTAATTAAGGCGACATCGCACAAAGATTTTGGGTTACACTTGATTTTAAATAAGAGCATAAAGTGGTAACAAATGATCCAACGGCAACAACGGATGTATGTTGGTGAGCAGAATGGTATGCATTTTTGAAAAACAATTAATGTGAGATGGAATATTTATTATTTGAAATACTGTATCGAGGTTTAAACTATGAGAAGATGCGAACCACTAAACACATAAAAAGCAAACAGATAATTGAACTTAGAAAACATATGGCACTATTGAAAATGGTTTTGCACCTTGTCAATGCTATATACTATAAATTAGGAAATGATTATTGCAAAGCAATAAAAAAATAACATTACATCAATAATAAAAAATGATCCTGAATATGCCGTAAAATATTATCACCCTTTATTAATGATAATGCTGATTTGAAATCACTGAAATCAAAAGTGCTTTCCATAGATGAAAGCATATGTGATGTTGATGATGTTATCAGCTCAATAAAATCATCAACGCAGACCCAAGAGGACAAAATTAAATCACTTGAGTCATTGAAAGAAAATATTAGTGAATACATTTCCGATGTTGTGACTATTGACTAAAATGCGGCTGATGCTATCAATAAAAGCAAGAATGATTTTTATGATAAATATGAATACTTAAAACCGGATATTGAAAAAAGCTGGTTGGAAGAAAAAGTAGATAACGCTTGCGAGTGGTGCAAGGAGCATTGGAAAGAGATTCTCATCACAGTAACAATTGTAATAGGAGCAGTATTAGCTATAGCAATGGTAACAAGTGTTTCAAAGCTAGCTAATTTTGGAACTAGCAATCAATTATTAATTAACATTCCAAGAACTTTTGAATTTATATCAGGTTTATCAGGTCTATTTTCATTAAATGGAAGCATCATCAATTGGTTAAAGGAGAAGTGATAATTGAAAATGCATATGGAATTTGTAACAGTAGGCAAAGCAAGTAGCGATAAAATTCATGTAAAATATAATGATAAAATAGCAACATTTCATGGAGAAATAGGAATAGATTATTTTTTGGTGCTTGCTAATAAAATAGAGTGGTATCCAAATAAAAAAGCAACAATTAATGAAAAAATAGAATTGATGACTATAGCAAACAAAACCTTTTTGGGTGAGAAACGGTTGTATTTTATAGCAGATGATGCAATATGGTTTGATTGGAAAGGTTCTCCTTTAATTGTTATAGAAAATAATATTATAAAATCAATAAAAATATCATGTGTTTGTGAAGTACTAGCTGAAGTTGATGCGTTTAACGATATTTCCGATTTTTGTTATCTAAAAAAATATATTGCTGAATTAAAAAAAGCAAAGAAACTTTGTAAAAAACACTCCATTAATAAGTATGATGGTTATGGACATAAAAAATTTTATTATAAGTGTACAAAATGTAGAAGTGTTTGGGCTTTAACAGAACCTGACGGCAATTTTAACGGAAGATTGGAAAAACTATAGGTTTATAGCTTTAGACACGATAAAATATATGATCAATTATATTTCCAATCAAAAGTGTGGAATTGAAAAAATAAGCAGTAAAATAGCGGAATATATTTTACGTTTTGATAGTGCTGATAAGAGTAAGTACGTTTTTTTAAGATAAGTATGAATACTTAAAAACCGGATATTGAGGATGGAGAATGGCGAGATTATGTATGAGGCTTTCAGAGATGCGACTGACGGAACTGCAGGGTGGTCATTCTCAGATGAGACTTACATAGCAACATTAGACTGGAAGGAGAAATAATAAATGAAAAAAGTCATCAGCCTTATTTCGAGCTTAGCATTGGTGATATCTCTGAGTAGTTGTGCCATTAAAGAAAAGCTTATCATAAACGGTGTTGAGTATAAATACAACGATCAGTTCTACGCAGATACGGCAGATCAATTATTGACATACATAGACGATGGGGATAAAGACGGCGTAAAATCCTTACTGTGTAACGGTCTGAAAAATTCAGATGGTATTGACGCTGATATACAAGCGCTGATTGATGGATTTGAAGGCGATATAATTCGCACGACAGAGTATGAAAAGGATACTGTGAGCGCCAGTTCTTCAGGAAAAAATTATACCAGTGCTTTTCTTTCCAGATCATTTTATATTATCACGGATAAGCAAAAATACGGGGTATATATAGCAGTTTGCCCCATCGATGAAAAGCATGATGATGGGGAAGATCTGGTCGGCGTTTATAACATATCCATAAATACTTTGGATTATGAGTCCGGTGATATCGAGTGTAATACTGCCAATACTATTGAAATTGCAGACCATAACTGCTGCGTTGCTTCCGGTTATGGCGACAGCAGCAGTTATATAGTGGCTCAGACGGGCAATAAGTACGAAGTTATAGATATTTACAGGATAATCAATCCTCAAAGTATTGTAAAATATAATGATATAACCGCATGGAACAGCAGAGATTTTCTGAGCTTTAAGGAAAAATTCGGCGCTCCGTATGCCGAATCTCTTGACAATGACAAGGAACATGTTTTAGCCGATGTATATATGTATGAAATTTCAGATAGCAATAAATATGCGATCGTGGCTGTTGGCAGAGATGACGGCTCGATCAATGCGCTGTCTGTTAAGGATATAGACAGCCGTTGGAGCGAAGATAATGAATATGAATATATTTTAGAGAATGAATAGATTAATGGCAAGGAATTAAATAACAAATTAGTAGCGAAATAATCGGAACAAAATTCAAGTACACGGTATTAACTGACCCGCCCCCTGTCAAGTAGACAGCGCAAAAAACAAAAATATTCTATGTTGTGACTAAAAGCAGTCTGTGCAATT